>JAKPQU010000505.1 GCA_029555925.1 Bacillota bacterium | reverse complement strand
TATTGTAGAACATTATTCTATGGAGCTTAAAGGAATAGGCATAAATAACTCTACATGGGATGAAACACTATGGGCATTTAGAGCTACCGTAAAAGGGATAGATATACAAAAGATAAAAGCAAAGGGTTTTATTGTTCTCCTGGACAGGAAAATAGAAATTTTTCCTCTATCGTCACCACCATAATATGCTGTTAAATACAAGTCCTACAAATCTCAAAGGATCTTTTATCGGATTCATTTTACTCTTTTCATCTCCATAGATTGTTTTCACAGAAACTGCCCCTATTTTATATCCTCTTCTTCCAGCTCTTATAAGTAGCTCACTTTCCAGATTAAATCTATTGGAAACCAGAGACATATTCTTTAAAACATTTTGTTTTATAACCCTGTAACCTGATTGTGTATCCTTTATCCAGGTGAAAGCAAGAATACTTACAATCAGAGAACATGTGAAATTTGTAAAGATTCTGATGAGCGGCATACCTGTACCCAGTTTACTTCTTGTCCCTATAATTATATCATAATTTAGAAGTCCTTCAATTAATGCCGGTATTTCCTCCGGATCATGCTGGCCGTCGCCATCTATGGTAACTATAGCATTATATTGATTTTCTATAAAATAAGAAAATCCGGTTCTCAGAGCACCACCTTTACCTTTATTTTTCTCATGTCTTATATAGATGGCATCAGTTTTTTTTACTTCTTCAGAAGTCCTGTCTGTTGAACAATCATCAACTACAAGCACTTTATCTACATATTTTTTTGTACCTTCAATTACTTCTCTTATATGCTTTTCTTCATTATAAGCACATATAAGGGCAAGTATTTTTCCGCAATTTTCTCTGTTCATAATCAGGCTTTCTATGAATAATATATTTCTACTGGTTCAAAATTCCCACCTGTAGTGGCGCCGGACGTGCGTCCCTGTGGGACAATGGTTTTTTTAGATTCTGCAAAAGTATAGTACAAGAAAGAATTATATCATATTTTTTTCTTCGAGTAAATTTTGATAATGTTTTTTTGTGACAGGTATGTTCACTGTTTATAGTGTATTTAATAACTTATTAGAATTTAAGTCGTCGTGACGCGTAACGCGTGACGCGTGACGGGTTTAATCCCTGCGCATCACGCATTACGCTTTACGCATTACGAGGTCATTATTTATAGATAGTTATGAAACTAACTATATATGAGAAGCGTGACGCGTTACGCGTTACTCACGAGAGTAGCTATGTATTATTTATGCTCACCTCAGTAGTGAAAAGTGCGTAGTCAATAGTAAGTGAAATTCAGTTTTTTTCACTTTTCACTTTTCATTATCGAATAAAGGAAAAATAACTGTTAATATAGAATTAATTAATAGATAATAAAAATCCTCGCGTTACGCTTACGTAACGCGTAACGAATCAGAAAAAGGGGGGATTACCCGGCTATAAACCGGGATAACATATGGAATGTCCTAAATGTAAACAGGAATATGGTGAGATGATAACCATATGTCCTATGTGTTTTATTGAAATTGGCCAGCCGGTATCACCTTCTACTACAAGAGACAGGAGAGGGAAAAAAGAAAGAACTGCAGACAGTGATAGTAAAAGTAAAGGTTTGTTAAGCAGTTCTTTTTCAAGCTGGTTCGGAGCCAAAACACAGGAACCTGCTTCTGTTGTAAAACAGGAGAAAAAAAGAAGTCATGAACATAAATTTACGAAATCCAGTGCTGCAGATTATGCCTCTTTTTCGATAGATACAGGCGTAACGGAAATGCCGGGGGTTGAAACCTTTCAGATTACTTCCCCGTCTCAGAGTTTTATCAATGAACCTGTTAATATTATGACAGATGATTCTTTTTCTGATAAAGGTGAGCCTACTATAATGGATAAGCCTGTGGAAACAATGGTTCCTTCCTCTGTCCCTGCACCGACTTATGAAGCACCTGTCCGTGGAACAGCAACCAGAGGCAGCCCTTCGAGAGAGCAATTATCCCAGGAACATTACAGTAAAGGCTATGAATATGAAAAACAAAACAGACTTAAAGAAGCACTTGCAGAATACGGACAGTCTATAGCCTTTAATCCGAAATGGCCGGAACCTTATTACAGGTCTGGTTTAATACTGGTTAAGAATAAGGATTACAATACTGCTTTACAGAAATTTCATGATGCTATTAAACTTAATCCTGGAAATGCTGATGCTCACTATCAGATCGGGAAAATTTATGTAGATAGAAATCTTAAAGACGATGCAGAAAAATATTTGAAACTGGCGGTGAGTAAAAACCCTAAATTAACTGCTGCAAAGAATTTACTCGAAAATCTATATGGAAAAGTAGCTTCTGTTACTCAGAAGCCATGCCCTAAATGTAATTCCCTCCAGAGTAACAGGGCTAAATTCTGCGGAAACTGTGGTTATACCTTTCCCAAATAATAGATTTACAAAAAAAATTATAATTTAATAAAGAATTCGTAACAAAAATCTGTTATAATATATTTGAATCATCGATAAGGTGTTGAACTGCCGATGTGTTCAGATAATTATGTAAAAGCAGAAAATTTTATCCGTTCAGGAGATGAACATTATTCAAAAGCCAGTTATAAGATGGCTTTGAATGATTATAAACAGGCAGAAGAACTCTGTCCTGATAAAGATACTTATAAGTATAAAACAGGGAAGGCCTTCCTTGCACTTGGCAAAATCAAAGAAGCTTATTTTTATTTTTCTTCTGCTCTTCTCCTTAATCAGCAAAATGCAGAATATAACAATGGACTTGCTTATGTTTTCTATCTTATGGGAGACATAGAAAAAGCCTGTGAACGTGCTTCTATAGCAGTAAATCTCTCTCCGCAGAATTCTCTTTTCAGACATAACCTCTGTACAATAAATATGGAATTATTGGATAAACGGAAAGATACAACTCCTGATGATATTGACGTTATAGCCTCAGAGTACGAAAAAGCAGGTATAAAAGATCTGGATATTATAACAGTATCTGAAAATTTTTCCAGACTTGCCATGTTGTTTTTCAAAAAAGGTTGTCTGGAAAAATCTATGACATGGTTTCGAAGAGCTTCAGAGTTAAATAAACAGAATCCTGAATTTTATGTAAACACAGGAGCAGTTTATCTTTTGAAAGGTAATTATGAAGAAGCTAAAATGGAATTTAAAAAAGCCCTGGAGTTAAATTCTGATTTTATTGCAGCTCATAGAGGTCTGGCTTTATGTTATGATAAAGAAGAACAGGTTGCCGGAGCAATACTGGAATATGAAAAACTTTTAAAAATAAAACCTTCCGATAAACATGGCCGTAGCAGTCTTGACAGAATCTACTATTCCCTGAAAATAAAAAATATGACCTTATCTTTTTTGAATTTAGGCAGAATATATATGGGAGAAGGTGAACTTGAAAAGGCTCTTTACGAATTTCAGAATATCATAAATATAGGAGGAGAGATTTTTGAACTTATACCGGAGCTTAACCTGCTGGGAGAATTAATGATTATAAGAGGTAAAGAGGGAGATGCTTTGAATATTTACGAAAAATCTGCTTCTTTATTAAAAAACCTTTATGGAAAACTCAGGGAAAAATACATCAAATCAGAAGAGATTACAGAAGTTTACGGACTTTTTTCACTCCTGAAAGCAGATACGGAAAGAATACACTGTTACAGGATGCTCAGATCGATCTATCTGGATAGAAACATGAACAATATGGCTGAATACTGGGAATTTCATCTCAGGAAAGCTATCTGTGATATAAACACAAATTTAACTTTTTACGGCCTGTCTCCCGGGGAACAGCTTCTGGATGAAATAGAGCAAACTATTAAGCTTTTTCCTGACGATTCTGATTGCCTGCTGTCTTTCGCCAGTTGCCTCTATGAAACAGGTAAATATAAAGAAGCCTGTCAGATTTACGGCGATATACTTGTTATTAATTCTTCTGAAGTTATTAAAAATAAAGAAAAACTATATGCTTCACTTTCTAAATGCCGGGATATAGGTAGATTTAAGGAAAAGTGTTTGAAGGCCATAGAACTGAAACCGGGAGACGGGGGATGTTATTTTATTTTCGGAGAAATACTGATTAAAGAAGGCAGAATAATAGAGGCAATAAGGGCTTATGAAAATTCTTATCGTTTAAGTGGCAGAAAGATGTTTTTAAAAGCTCTGGCCCATGCTTATGGCTTACATGGTATGGACCTTTTCAAAAAGGGATATTTAGAGGAAGGAGAGCCTCTATTACAAATTGCCTTCCGTTATGGAGATAAAACTATTTTAAATAAAAGTGCTGTTACTCTTGGAATCATTTATTACCGGTGGAATAATCTTGAAAAAGCAAGAGAATTTTTCTTACCTGTGTCAGAAAATTTAACTGCCTGCAGATACCTTGGTATAATATACGAAAAACTGTTGTGCCGTAATGAAGCAGAACTTTATAACAGTAAGTTTCTGGCAGAACTGGGTAAACGTTCTTATAATTCAATCCCTTACAGGAGGAGTTTATCCGATGTTGATTGTTTTTTTAAGAATATAGATACGGTTATAGAGGAATATGAAAGAGCTATAGAACTGGCTCCTGATAACAGACGTTATTATGCAATTCTGACCGACATATATGAGGAAATGCAAAGGCTTGACGAACTGAGTAATAAATTTTATCGGAAATTACATGAAAATATACTTTATGCAGCTATATTTATTCACATAGGTAATAAATATTGTAAAAATAAATTGCTTCAGAAAGCAGATAGGGAATACAAAAAATCATTACAGGCAGGTCTTATGACAGAAGAACTTGCACTTGCCATAAATGAACTTGGTACGAAATATTACGAAGAAGGTAATATTGATAAGGCTACAGAAAAATTTAACAGAGCTATTGAAATATACACAGGTTGCTCCGATGCTTACTACAATCTGGGTAATATATTCCTGAGAAAAAACAATATAGAAAAGGCAATAAATTATTTTATAGAAGCTGTTACAAATGAACAAAATAATCAGAAAAAAAGTAAATTTTTAAATACCCTTGGTGTCACTTATATGAAATCAGGTGATTTTAAATCAGCTTTCACACAATTCAGAAAAGCAACAGAAGTGAATCCGTCCTGTGAAAAACATGATATGTTTTCAGATGATAAAAGAGCAGTTTTTGATAAAGTAACAATGTTGAAAGCTCTGGAAGGAGACCCGAATTATTATATGGCTATAAAATGCCTTAGAGATGCATATAAAGGAAATATGGATATGGAAAAATACTGTAACATACACATGACTGGATTTCTGAAAACGAAATTATCTGATAAAAATTTCCTTGATACTGTTTTCATTCCTGAAGAACTTGAAGATCTTCTGGCAGAATATGAAACAAATATGCCTTTATGCCGGGAAGATGGAAAATATTTTAAGAAGCTCGGAAGGCTCTATTTAAAAGAAAGAAAGCCGGATAAAGCTTTACCGGCCATTCAAAAAGCAACTGCTTTAAACCCTGAATTCGCCTATCTTTATATGGAGCTCAGTAATGAGTATTTTGAAGCAAACAGACTGGAAGAAGCCAGGCTTGCAGCAGATAAAGCCATAGAAGTTGGTATGAAGACACTGGACCTTGCTTCTGTCTGCATAAAGATAGGCAATAAACTTTCACTGGCTTCTGACTGGGACGGAGCGAACAGCGAATATGAAAGAGCGTGGAATATGGGTTGTAGAAACAAAGAACTTGCCATGAAAATAAATAAAATCGGTGTTGAATTTTCCTCTCTCGGAAGACTTGATGAAGCAATAGAAAATTTTAAAAAATCAATTATTATACTGCCTGATAATTTTATATTTCATAAGAATTTAGGCACAATATATCAAAGAAAAGGCATGATAAAAGAATCTATAAAATCTTTTGAGCAGGCGCTGGCTATCGATGGGAATGACATAAAAGTAATGGAAAAATTAAAAAATGCCTGTCACGAAGGAGGATACCTGATAAATGGTATAAAAATTCTGGAAAAACTCCTGAAGGTCAGACCTGACGATTTCAATTATCTATTTTCTTCAGGCCGGATGCATCAGGAACTGGGAAAATATAATATAGCCATTGAATATTACAGGAAAGCTATAGAAAAAAAACCTGACTGGCATAGTCCTTATGCCTGGCTGGCTTTTATATACCTGGATCAGAATAAATATACAGAAGGCAGAAAAAAATTAGAAATTGCTCTGAAATTACATCCCAGGAGTCCGAAATCATTGCTTGGCATGGCACGTATACATTTCCTGTGCGGTGAATTAAATCTTTCGGAAGAATTCTATTCTAAAGCTATTGAAATTTATGATGAAGAAACCGGAAAAAAAGATGTTTCATCTGAAACATATATAAATTTAGGAGACCTTTATTTTTACAAAATGGATATAGATATGGCAATAGATAAATATAAAAAAGCTCTGGAAATAAAAGAAGAATACCCGGCTGCCATGTTACGGCTCGGAAAGTCTCTTATTGTAAAAGGAGAGATAGGTGATGCAGAATTACAACTGACCTCTTTAGCAGGCAATAATGTAGAATTCCCGGAGCTGTACCTTTATCTGGGTGATATTTACCGTATGAAAGGTTTATTAAAGGATTCGGTAGAATATTACAGGAAAGTAATAAGACTTGATCCTGACTGGGTATACCGGGCTTATGAAAATCTCGGAGATGTCTACAGAGAAATAAATGAAGAAAATCTCTCAACAGGATGTTATAACAGGGCAGAAGAGCTTAAACCCGGAAATCTGTCTGCCAGTTCAGTTACTTTTTCTTCTCTGGATATAAGAACCTTTATTCAGGCTATTGAAAAGGATCTGAAAAGGTAACTGCATTCAGGTGTTTTCAGATGTTCAGCTCTTCTATTGGGTTCCGGATACCGGGTATTATAAACCCGAAACCTGAAAACCAATATCATTTCTGAATTTCATAGTCTTTTAATTCCTGTATGGAAATTTCACGGGTTTCTCTTTCATGTTCCGTATCGTCATGGCTTTTCTTCATACCGGGTGACACTTCATCCAGATTTATTTGTACAGTATCTCTTCCAAGCTCCTGTTCGATTTCTTCAATTTGTTCCCTGACAGAATTAATCTGTTTCCCGAGGTCATCAAGATATGATTGTTTTACTTTTTCTTCTTCAAGCAATATATTCAATTCTTTATTTAATTGTTGTCCCTGAGCCTGATTGGTATTAAAATCTTCCTTTGCCTTCTCCAGTATAGTGCTATAATATTCAATTTGCATCTTTACCTCACTGTATTCATCATACAGAAGGGCCAGATGTTTTTCCAGATCCTTGATAAGGAATTGTTTGCTGGATTTAATTAAATTTGATAATCTGTCTGTTTCGTTTTTATAATCTGAAATATATGTCTCGATTTTCTTGAGAGATTCATTTGAAATTAAAATATCTCTGTCAAATTTTTCTATCTTCTGATTGTATTCTGCCGGAGATATACGACTTTTTTCCGACAGTTTTTTTATACGATTTTTCTCTGCTTCTGCCCGTCTTATTATACTTTCAAGATTTCTTCGTTCGGAACGGGCTTCTATATATTTATCTTTTAATATTTTAATATCTTCATGAGCTTTATCTATTTCTATTTCCGATTTACGGGCTTTATCCAGTTCTTCTTTATACTTTCTTATTTCATCTTTAATATATAAAAATTTCTTTTCATAATCTTTCAGAGAATTTTGAGAGGAATAAAATCTTTTTTTACATTCTTCCAGTTCAGCCTTTGTTTCGTCATGAATTTCTTTCAGATTTTGTATCTGAAGAGTTAGACCTCTTAAATCTTGCTTGACATTTCTATATTTACTGAATAAATTAGAAAGAAATTCTTTGTTCCTTGATAGAGTGTCCCGAAGTCTTTTTTCTTCATATTCTTTTGTCTGTTGTTCCCTTTGTTCCTGTTTTACTACAGGTACCTTTATGGAAATACTTTCTTTAATTTTAGCGTCTATTTCCTGAAGGAATTTTTCAAGTTGCTTTACTCCTTCCTGTGCTTCTATCAATTTGCTGTCTTCCGTTAAATCCTGAGTATCCGCTTCCGGCCATAATACATCTTTCGGGACTTCCAGATTTTCAATCAACCGATCTCTGGATAATACCTCGAGTTCTTCTATTAATTCCAGTTCTTCTGCCAGTTCTTTCATGCTGATTTCCTGTACTTTAACCTGACTCTCAGGTTTTTCTTCAGATACAAGATTACCACCGCATTTTTTACAAAATTTTGCTGTAATCCTGTTTTGATTTTTACATACAGGACATTCTTTTGTCTGTATAGCAACAGCACGGAGCTGTCTGTGAAGACTTAATCCGAGAACCTTTCTTACTGTTCCTCCACATTCCTTACAGAATTTTGCTGCAATTCTGTTTACTGTATAGCACTTTGGACAGATACTCGCCATCTCAATAAAGTTTACTCCGCAGGATTTACAAAAAGTTGCATTCGGATTATTATGGCCATTACATTTTGTACATATAATAGTATTAGCTCCTGTAGCAGGATCGATAGAAACCCTTGGAAGACTTAATTTCCTGAGTTTTACAAGGTCATCTCCACAGGCTTTGCAAAATTTTGCAGAAAATCTGTTCATATTATTACATGTAGGACAGAGATACATATAGTGGACAGTTTTACTTTTTACCGGTGTTACCGGAGTTTTCTCCGTAACGGAATCACTCTTCTGTACGCCTGATGACTCATCAGTTTCTTCATCTGTGCCAATAGTTTTTTCCGATACCATTGAAAGGTCCTGTGAGATTTTCTCTACTTCCGGTTCTTCTACAGAGATTTTCTCTACTTCCGGTTCTTCTACAGAGATTTTCTCTACTTCCGGTTCTTCTACAGAAATCTTCTCTACTTCCGGTTCTTCTACAGAAATCTTCTCTACTTCCGGTTCTTCTACAGAAATCT
>JAKPQU010000130.1 GCA_029555925.1 Bacillota bacterium | reverse complement strand
ATCACGCGTTACGCGTTATACCAAATTGCTTTAATTAAAGCGAATAATTTGAATAATAGGTAAATACCGTCTGCCGCCTGATGCTCCGGAGAAAAAAATCTAAACTGGAACGTTTATAACAGTTACAGCTTACATCATGCTACTTTGCATTATAATTCAATAAAATATACCTTGTGCTGCCGTGATATTTTTTTCTCCGGAGCATCAGGCAGGCAGACTACTATGTCTAAAGCTAAATACTATAAGATAAGGGTGTTGCCATCATTGTCAGTAACACTCTCAGAGCCAGTGTTAATGAGCATAAGTATGTAATAAAATCTTACTCCCGTTACGCGCCACGGGAGCAAATATGTATTATTTATGTTCACCACAGTAATTCAGTCTTTTCCTTTTAATCCTAATTTTTGCATTTTATATCTGAGATTTCTTTCCGATATACCGAGCAGATTTGCTGCTTTCGTCTGTATTCCTTCCGTAAGTAAAAGTGCTTCTTCTATAAGATTTTTTTCCAGGCTTTCTACCTGTTGCTGTAATGAACCGTTTGAAATACTGGTTTTCTTTTTTTCTTTTCTTTTTATATGTTCCGTCAGATCGTCGCTTGTAATCATTTCACCCCTTGATAGTATGACAGCTCTTTCTACTATGTTCTTGAGTTCCCTTACATTTCCCGGATAATCATATTTCATGAGAAAATCAAAAGCTTCTTTTGAAAAACCATTTAAACATTTTCCGTTTTCTTCTCCGTACAGGTTCAGATAATAATTTAATAGAGCCGGTATATCTTCTTTCCTTTTCCTGAGCGGAGGTATATTGATGGTAATAACATTCAGTCTGTAAAAAAGATCTTCCCTGAAGGTTTCTGCTTCAATCATTTCTTCCATAGGACGATGAGTGGCGGCTATTACCCTTACATCCACCTCGACGGGCACTTCTCCTCCGAGTCTTTCAAAGGTACCTTCCTGGAGAACCCTGAGAAGCTGTACCTGTGCCGTAAGAGGGAGATCTCCCACTTCATCTATAAATATGGAACCTTTATGGGCCAGTTCGAATTTTCCTCTCGCCTGTTTTATGGCTCCTGTAAAGGAACCTTTTTCATGGCCAAACAATGTGCTTATGAGGAGATTTTCATTAAGCACTCCGCAGTTAACTATAATAAGAGGTCTGTCTTTCCTCGGGCTTCCATAATGAATGGTTCTTGCTATCAATTCTTTACCTGTGCCGCTTTCTCCCCTTATTAAAACGGAAGCCTTCGATTGTGCCACCCTTGCTGCCATATTCATGACTTCTTCCATAACCTTACTTTTATAAACTATATGGGAAAAATTATATTTTTCGGAAATTTCTTTTTTCAGCTGCAGATTTTCCGATATAAGAGATTTTCTCTCAAAGGCTCTTTTTATAACCAGTTCAAGTTCGTCCAGATTGATTGGTTTTATGAGATAATCTTCAGCTCCTTTTCTCATTGCATCCACAGATTTTTCAATTGTTCCGAAGGCTGTAATTATAATGACACCTATTTCAGGATTAAGTTTTTTTATCTCCTGAAGTACAGTTATACCGTCCATATCAGGCATTTTGAAATCTGTCAGAACCAGTTCTACTGGGTTATTTGCTACTATCTGAAGTCCTTCTTTCCCGCAGGCGGCTTTCTCTACTTTATAACCCAGTTTTTTTAAAAAACCTGTAAGGATTTCTCTCTGAGCCTTTTCATCGTCTATTACAAGAATAAATTCTTTCATATGTTCCGTGCTTTTATAATCACTGTCACCTCCGCCGGTTTTATAGCTCTGTATTATCTACAGGAAGAATTATTATACATTCCGTTCCTTTCTCCGGAATGCTGTTTAATTCTATAATGCCTCTATGCTGTTCTATGATCTTCTGGGCAACACATAGGCCGAGTCCGTTGCCTTCCGGCCTGGTTGTAAAATATAATTCGAAAATCTTATTTTTATTTTCTTCAGAAATACCGCATCCTGTATCTTTAATTTTTATATAGATTCTGTTTTCTTTTTTCTCAGAAGATATCTCTATATAACCTTTCTCTGTTGCTTCTATGCCGTTCAATATAATGTTTATTACCGATTGTTTGATTTGATCGGCATCAATATTACAGTACAGGTTCTCTGTTAAATGTTCTTTTACTGTTAATCCTTTCTCCCGGATCTGAGGTGTAAGGAGTTTTATAATTTCTTTTAGCAGGCCGGAAAGCTCAATATTTGACAGGTTAAGTTCCTGTGGTCTGGCAAATTTAAGAAACCTTTCCACTATGCTGTTGACTCTTGACACTTCACTTATGACAATTTCCAGCAATGATATATATTCTTCTTCGTCTTCCGTTACTTTAAATTCTCTTTTAAATCTCTGTACAATCATTCCTATGGCATTCAAAGGATTTTTTATTTCATGTGCCACTCCTGCTGCTACACGACCTATATATAAATACTTTTCCTTTTTCATATGTTCCAGTTCTATTTCTCTGAGGCGGTTTCTCTCTATAATACCTGCAATCTGGGCAGAAACTGTACTCAATAAATCTATGTCATCATTATCATAGCCAAGTTCATGCTGCTTGTTACACAGGTTTACAACACCTATTATCTTGTCTTTAATAATCATAGGAGTACATATTAAATTTCTTATTTCATAATCCTTTTTTACATGTTCACGAATTAAGAATCTCGGATCTCTGTAGCCATTATTGGCAACAATTATTTCACCTGTTTTTGCCACTGTTCCTGCAATACCTTCTCCCAGAGAAAAGTCAAAATCACTTTCACTCCTGTAGTTTCCTCTATATGTTTTCACATATAGTTTACCTCTGTTTTTATCTACAAGCATAACAGATGCTTTTTCGGAATTCATGGCAGTAAGCAATGAGTCCAGTATAAAACCCAGTAATTTATCTGTTTCTTCAATATGATTTATTGCCTGGCTCACATTAAACAGTAATGTAAGCCTGTTTATTCTCTGCCGCAGCAGTGTACTGTAGCTGAAGAGGCTTGCAATCATTTGATTTAACCCCTGTGACATCATACCTATTTCATCACAGGACATAACAGGAACCATTGTTTCAAAATCTCCTTCTTTGATTTTGTTCATACTGTTTATAAGTCTTTTTATAGGTTCTGTTATACTTCTGCTGAACAGTATAATAAGTGGTATCAACAGTACAGACATAGTGATGATATTTATTATTAAATCATGATTCATAGAAATGAGAGAATCTTTTATTTTATTAATATCTTCTGTACCTGCAGATAGTCTTATATGAGCAGAAGTAAGAAGGTTTATCGAAGGAATGAAGAAGATCAGTATCAGTATAAAGGCAATTCTTTTCCATAATCCTGATGACCGTATTTTTATTATGGCAGGAAAAGAATTATGTTTTATAAGTATTTTTTCTTTTAAAAACAGAGTAATATCATAGGTCAAAAAATACGTAAATATTATCATAGACATAAAGGTATTCAATAATCGTACAGAGGAAATGATTAATCCCTCTGTATCAGAATGGCTGACGACTGTGTGAAATATAAAAAATAAGACACTTAAACCGGTAACCATCAGGGTATTTATAAGAGGGAGTCTGTAGAGTAATCTGTCATTATCTTTACTTTCATGTATTAAGGAAGGTCTTATCAGCGCCGTACTTATTATGCTCATAACTGTTACGGAAAATAGAAGAAACAGGACTTCTGACCATGATAAAAGTGATATCTTTAAAATCAGATATATTAAAAGGAAATTAATTAAAGGAAAGAGTACATTACTGAATAATAATAAAAAATATTTCTGTTGAATATTTATCATAAATTTTCTTCACTACTTACTCATTATAGTGTATTTCATAACTTATTAGCATTTAAGTCGTCGTGACGCGTGACGGGTTTAATCCCTGCGCATCACGCATTACGCGTCACGCATTACGAGGTCATTATTTATGGATAGGTATGAAACTAACTATAATTATGAATTGTTATGAAATTGACTATAACAATTAATTCGACAAAATGGTCGAATATCTTTTTTCTTTAAAAAAAATCCTTAATATTTAAACAAGGCCACGCAAGGTGTTTCTATAAAAAAATTTTATGCTCTATCCTTTGGCATAAATATTGCCTTTATAAATATGAAACAGTTAATGTGCCAGGTAAATCATTACAGACAGTTACTGAATTGAACATAAGCATATTATATATTAATTTCTCCTGTGACGCATCACGAGAAAGTTTATTTATGTTTATTTCAGTAAATATATGAAAGGAGCTGTTATAATATGGGCAAAATAGGTGGTAGCAAAGGAGCATCACGATCATCAGCCAGCAAATCATCAAAAACATCGGCATCAAAGAAACCTCAGACAACTCAAAAATCAAAAGGGGCGGAAAAGGCTAAAGAAGCAGGAAAAGCTAAAGAAACAAAAGAAGGCAAAGAGACGAAAAAAGATGATGAGGCAAAGCTTTCTGAAGACGCTAAAAAAGAAGGCAAAGAAGGCATGCAGGTAGTATATGGCTTTACACCACCACAGCCAACAGAACCGGGCAAAACAGAGCCAAAACCGACAGAGCCAAGCGCAGGTCAGGCAAGTACAGGTCAGGCCTCAAATGCAATTAATGATAAACTGGATGACATATTGAAAGCTCTTCAGGATGCCATGAAACCGAAAGAAGCAGAACAGGGAAAAGAAGCCGGCGGAGAAGGCGGCGGCGGCGGAGAAGGCGGCGGCGGAGCTAAAGAAGCAGGAGGAGCCAAAGAAGCAGGAGACCAGGGAAAACAGCAATGGGATATGATAATAAATGCCGATTGTGACAGAGTATTTCAGGCACAGGCCGGAGGCGGAGCAATGCAGTCACCGGGTGGCATTGGTAGCATTGGCGGCATGAATCCTATGGGCAACACTATGCCAGGCGTAGGAGTGGCCATACCAGGCGGAGCAGGTGGAGGAATGACTATGCCAGGCGGCGCTATGGGTGGTGGTGTTATGGATGTCGGTCAAGCCAGACAGCAGCTTCGGACTGACCTCAAATCAGCTCAGAGTCAGGGATGGAAGCCGAGCAGTCCTCAGGTTAAGATGAAGATTGAAAATGCTCTCGGACAACCTATGAACCAGCAGGGTGGGGTACAGCCAGGAGGCGGACTATCAGCTAGAGGAGCGGTTCCAGCTACAGGTGGTGGCTGAGGAGCTAAAAAATGTTAATTGCTTAGGTTAAGCAGCTTATTATCTGACTGTCGGCAAAATTGTCTCGTTCGACGATTTTGCCGACGATTTTTTATTTGAAAAACAATAATAAAATAATATTTAAATACGACAGAATAAGGTTTTTCTATGAAAAATTTTTCTGATTTATCTTTTGGCATAGATATTGCTTATATAAATATTAAGAATAAAACGTAATTAATTTGCCTGATATGTTAATACAGGTGATTAAAAATATGAAAGGAGCTGTTATAACATGGGGAAAATAGGTAGTAGCAAAGGAGCATCACGATCATCAGCCAGTAAATCATCAGCATCAAAAAAATCTCAGACATCAAAGTCTCAAAAACCAAAAGGAGCGGAAAAGACTAAAGGAGCAGAAAAAGCTAAAGAATCGGAAAAGACTAAAGGAGCAGAGAAAAATAAAGAAACAAAAGAAGGAAAAGAAGCCAAGAAGGGTGAGGAATCAAAACTTTCCGACGATGCTAAAAAAGAACTTAAAGAAGGTTCAGAAACAAAGCCTGGTGAAACATCAGGCGCATCAGCAAGCGGAGCACCTGCAAGTGGAACACCTGCAAGCGGAACACCTGCAAGCGGAGCAAATGCAAGCACAGGTGATACATCTGGAATCAATGACAAGCTTGATGAGATATTGAAAGCTATTCAGGATGCCATGAAGCCGAAAGAAGAAGAAAAAGCAAAAGAATGCGGCGGCGGCGGCGGCGAAGGCGGCGGCGGCAAAGGTGAAGGCGGCGGAGATAAAGCCAAAGATGCAGGAGCAGCAGGCGGACCTCAGGCAGGGCAGATGAATCCAAACCAGGGCAAACAGGACTGGGATATGATTATAAATGCCGATTGCGATAGAGTACTTCAGGCAGCGGGTATGGGCGGTATGATGGGCCAGCAGGGTATGCAGGGCATGCAGGGTATGCAGGGTGTCGGAGGAATGCAGGGCGTCGGTGCTATCGGCGGTGGTATGAATCCAGCTATGGGAGGAGCCATGGGAATGCCCGGTATGGGCGGCGGTATGGGAATGCCCGGTATAGGCGGTGGTATGACAGGAATGGGCGGCGGCAATATTACCCAGGCAAAACAACAGTTACAGACAGATTTACAGTCTGCCCAGGGACAGGGATGGCAGCCTCAGACACCTCAGTTGAAACAGAAATTACAGATGGCCATGCAGGCAGGCGGAGATATGATGGGCCAGCAGCAGGGAATACAGCAGGGAATGGGTATGCCAGGCATGGGTATGCCAGGTATGCAGGGTGTAAACCCCGGTCAGGCAGTTCCGGGAATGGGCATGGGTAGAATGATATAGTAACACGGTAAGTAAAAATAAAACCCCTGAAAAAGGGGTTTTATTTTTTTCAGGAATAATCAGGCCTTATCGAATCTCTCCAGAAAGAAATTGTAAACAGGGAGGGGGACATATTTTTTAACAACTTCTCTCCAGTCTTCAGGGCCTATAAGACCTTTTACCATACTTGAGCTCACCTCGGCGATTTCTCTGGGTGGTATGAGAAATACAGTAGTTATATCACTGTTCATATCTCCGTTTATATTTCTCATTACCCGTTCGAAACTGTAATCATTTTCAGATCTTATTCCTCTGAGTATATAATTGGCGCCGATACTTTCCGCATATCTCACAAGAAAGCGATTTTCCATAGAGTCAATTTTCACATTATCTATGCCTTTTATACTCTTTTCTATGAGGTGGAATCTTTCTTCCGTAGTAAAAGTATAATTCTTATCAGGATTTGTCCCTATTACTACTATAAATTCGTCGAACAAAAGAGAACCTTCCCTTATCATCCACATATGGCCGTTGGTTATAGGGTCAAAACTCCCAGCATAAACACCCTTTTTCTTCATAACTCACCGATTCCTAAAAATTTTTCTCAAATATTCAATATTTCTTTAGAGAATCCTTTTTATTTAAAAAATTCAGGAATACTCCCTTTATAGCTGAGAGGATTAGAATCCCGGGAATTCGGAGTCATTAAAACTATTCCAATGGCCCCTGGCCGTGGGAACAGTCATATTCATAATTTACATAAGTATTCTCATAAATACAGAAGATAATGTGAAAAATTTTATAGAACACTTTTAAAGGACGTCTTTTCCAATCTAATTATTAATTTGCTATATATAGTGTGTTTCATAACTTATTAGAATTTAATTCGAGTGAATAGTGGGTAATGTCCTATTCTTTTCACTTCTCACTTTTCACCTCTTCTTAATTATGCATTGTTATGAAACTAAATATATATCGAGTTTATTGGGTGGTAAAATTTTCTTTCTATATAAGAATACAGTAATGTATGAAAGGATTCGGGTTATTTATATCGAATTTTCAATGGTTATGCTTATAATGATTTGCATTGTTATATAGAAAATAAATATAGTCGGGGGGTATAAGTATTGAAAGAGAAAGACGTTTTAGAAAAAGCTTTATCATCTGCAGATGCAGAATATTTAGATGCGAGATGGGAAAAAATATCTCATTCTAAAGTTCTCTTTTCCGGTCGCGATTTAAAGGAAATAAGCCAGTCTACGATGATTGGCGGCCATATAAGAGCAGTAGCAGACGGAGGTATGGGATGTAATTCATGGACAGATATGGATAACCTGGACCATGCCGTAAGCATAGCAGTTCTATCGGCAAAAAGCACCGGGAAAAGGAAAAAAGATAAAATTTCTCTTGCTCCTGTGCCTGTTGTTAAAGATACTGTTAAAATTAATCCAGAAATTGATCCGAGACCGATAAGTCTTGAAGAAAAAAAAGATCTTCTTAAAGAATATCTGGATATTGTTCTGGATGTGCCGAAGATTCAAACCGCCACTATGTACTATGAAGAACATGCTTCTGATAAACTCTTTATGACTACAGAAGGAACATGTATAAATCAGGAACAGGTTTTCTGCGCTATTTACGGCCGTATAACTGCAAGAGACGATGGAATTATACAGAGTTCTTCCATACATTTCGGCGCTTGTGATAATTATGGAAAACTAAAAAACCGCCATGGTGATGTGGAGAAAAAACTTAAAATCGCACTCGATTTATTATCTGCAAAACCTGTAAATTCTGGTGTTTATACTGTTATTCTCGATCCTTCTATAAGCGGTGTATTCACTCATGAAGCATTCGGACATTTGAGTGAAGCAGATTCCATAGCAAATAATAAATCTATTCGTAATGAAATGAGAATTGGAAGAAGAATGGGCTCCGAAATCCTTAATATTTCAGATACGGGTAATTTCCCGGGTGTATCCGGCCATTATATATATGATGACGAAGGAGTGGCATCACGAAAAAATTTACTTATTAAAGACGGAGTGCTTGTCGGAAGACTTCATTCAAGGATAACTTCATCTGTTTATGATGAACCTGTAACAGGAAATGCAAGAGCAGTAGATTTTACCTTTACCCCGATAGTCAGAATGTCCAATATATTTGTGGAAAGAGGAACCTCCAGTGTTGAAGAAATGATTGCTTCAATAGATAAAGGAATTTATCTTATAGGTCATAAGGGAGGGCAGACCATAGGCGATATGTTCACCTTTGGCGCTCAGTACGGATATATGATAGAAAAAGGGCAGATTAAGAATATGGTAAGAGATTTGAATATTACAGGTAATCTGTTTGAAACATTACAGAATATTGTAGCAATAGGAAATGATTTTTCCATGGATGAGTCAGGCGGATGCGGTAAAGGCAGTGTGGGGCCAATGCAGATGCTCTGGAGTTCAGGGCATGGCGGTCCTCATTTGATGGTTAAAGATGTAGTAATAGGAGGTGTGTAGTATGGAAAAGATGTTAGATATTGTTCTCAAATCAGTGGATGAAGCGGAAATTCTTTCTGTTATGACTCAATCCACCCTCGTAAGATATGACGGAGGAGTATTCAATGATATAGTCAACAGAGATTTAAAGGAATTCAGCCTCAGGGTTATTCATGACGGACGGCTGGGAAATACATGCGGAACAAGTTATGATGTTGCCTCGGAATTAACGGAGAAAGCTCTTCTTTCGGCCAAATACGGTCAGAAAGTAAATTTTCATTTCCCTGTAGAACCGGGAACAGCCAGACAGAGTTTCGACCCTGACCTTGCCTATCAGGGCCCTGAAGAACTTCTTGTCATGGCAGATGAAATCATTGGAAAGACTTCATCTATGGCACCTGATATGCATCTGAAGCTTCATGTACAGAAAACGGTAAAACATACAAGATTGATTAATTCTAACGGTAAAGATGAAACGTACCAGCAGACCCTTCTTGACATAGGTGTAACAGGTCTGCTGAAAGGAAGCAAAGAAGGTGTTAACAGAACCTATATTTCCGGGAAACTTTCAAAATTTCCCGATGAAAAACTCGAAGAGCTTGTCAGGGAATATAAACTTACGGAAAAAATCTGTACTGTTCCTACAAAAAAAATGTCCGTGCTCTTTACCCCCAGATGTATGTGGGCTCTCCTTCATAGATTTAAAGAAGGTATAAACGGTGAAAGTATATTGAAAGGAACCAGTCCTCTCACTAAAAAAATGGGAGAGAAAATATTTCCTTCCGTATTTAATATAGTAGATGATCCGACTATAGATTATTTCCCTCATACCTCACCGATAGATGACGAAGGTGTTCCTACTAAAAAGAAATATCTTATAGAGAACGGTGTTCTGAAGAATTTCCTTTTTGACCTTTCGGCAGGAGCCAGATACGGTTGCGGAAGTTCCGGAAACGGTTATAAAAGAGGTCTGTGGACAGCCTCCATAGATATGAGCCCCGCTCCCAATATATCAACAATGGCTCTGGGAACCGGTAATCATTCTTACAGCAAACTCATATCATCTATGAAAGAAGGAGTAATAGCAGATTATCTCGTAGGGGCTCACAGCGGCAATATAATTCTGGGAGATCTCTCTGCAAATATAGGAATAGGATTTTATGTTAAAGACGGAGAGATTGCCGGAAGAGCCATGGATTCCATGATTGCCGGCAATATTTATAAATTCTTCGACAATATTCGTATGATAGGAACAGAGCCGGGACTTGATGAATTCAGTTATTCTTATTATTCTCCTCATCTGTTATTCGATGATGTAAACGTATCAGGAAAAGGTTAAATTTTTTAAATAAAAATGGCCGGTCCGAATAAAGACCGGCCATTTTTTTAATATATTTTAAAGCTATAGGAATTTTCACTTTTAATGTCGTAAAATAAAGCTTTAGATAAAAATTAAGTAAAGGCAGTTTATCTAAATAATTTATGCCTGTTCGTAAACTGTACAACCTTTATGATAGCCATTGGGGCCGCCTACATATCCCTGCGGATGATAGTGAGTTTCAAGCCTTGCCATATATTTCTTTCCGTTTACCTCGAAAGGAATTTCTGTTCCCATGGGCTGATTCAGCAAGCTTTTTGCTTTTGCAGTCACTTCCGGCGGAATTTTACCTTTCATTGTTTTATACCCAGGAGGAGGTCCTGTTTTCTGTCCTGATTTTTTGCCCTGTGTGGCAGCATCAGGAGTCTGCTGTGCGGCAGGTGCCGGTGTTTGCTGTGCAGGAGCCTGCCGGGGCGGAGCTTCTGTGTCGGGTGTTTCTGCTGCAATAGCTCCGTCTGTATTCTGATTGGTTACTCCCTCGGGAGCACCACCCTGGGGAGCTGTACCAATGAAATTTCCAATATTGTCACCTAACATCGGAGTGAAGCCACCCATACCACCCATGCCTAGCATACCGCCCATCATCGGCATAGTTCCTCCTCCGCTCATCATCTGCATCATCTGCATCATCGCCTGCATCATCTGCATCATCATCTGCGGTACCGGTGGCCTTTGCCCCATAACCGTCATGCCACCCATTCCAAACTGTATATAGTAATTGTTCATACCTGCTATATTAGAATTAAAACCCATCATAATGTTTTATTCTCCTTTATCATTATTTTACTAACATTACATTTACTTTATCACTTATTTTTACAGAAATGTAAAGATATAAAATTTAATTTTTTCGATTGTGTTATGAATTTTGTGTAAGTTTAAAATATAGGAATTTTCATTTTTAACGGCTTAAAATAAAGCTTTAGATAAAATTAAGTAGAGGCAGTTTATCTAAATAATTTAATGTTGAAGCTTTATTTTACGGTAACTTTGCACAAAATATCTTACACTCTTATTTTTTTATATACTCTCTTGCAAAAATAAAGACATAAGAAAATCAATAATATAAAAGAATATTCAATTTTGCATAGAATTAATCCTGTAAATAAAAACTGAATACAGGAGAAAAAGTAATGAAAAATGTAAAGAAAGGATTTAGATTAACAGAGGAAGAGATAGAAAAATTAAAGAAAAACAGTTGAAGAAACGCATAACATCTCATATAAGAAATCGTATAAGAGCTATATTGCTTGTCGGTGCAGAAGGGAAACGGCACAAAGAAGTAGCAGAAATTTGCAAGGTAAAAATTCGAGCAATATGTCGTTGGCTTGCAAGATATAAAGAAGCAGGGCTTGCAGGATTAAAAGACAGAGAACGTCCTGGAACCCCGAAAAAATTAACAGATGAGCAATTGGAAGAATTGAGACAAATTATAGAAGCAGGTCCTGTAGCATCAGGTCTTGACACAGGAATATGGAGTTGCCCTATAGTATCATATATAGTAAAAAAGAAATTTGATGTCGAATATTCTTTATCTCAGATTTCAAGAATACTTCATAAGCTCGGTTTTACATATCAAAGTCCTAAAAAAACTCTTTGGTTCAGACGCAAAATTACAGAAAGAATGGATGGATAAAAAATTGCCGGAAATAAAAGAGCAGGTAGAAAAAGAAAAAGGAATATTATTATATGAAGATGAGGCAGTGTTCCAGGTATCAGGAACAAAAAGTAAAACCTGGGCTCCTCGTGGCAAAGGAATAGAAATTTTAAGTAAACCTGCAAGAAAATCCGTTAAAACCTTTGGTGCAGTAGCAGTAGAAGATAATCCTCATTTTCATTTTCGATTTGCACATATATTTAATGCCATAACTTTTTTTAAATTCCTTAAACAACTGGTATCTTACTGGAAGGGAAGAAAAATTCATATAATTTTGGATAATGCCAGATACCATTATGCTTGTATGAACAGAAAATGGATTGAAGAACATCAGGAGCAAATTCAACTGCATTTTTTGCCTCCATATTCTCCTGAATTCAATGCACAGGAAAGAGTCTGGAGGATTACCAGGAGAAAAATTACTCATAACAAATTTTTTGATACTGTAGATGCTTTACACAAGGCATTATTTAGACAATTTAATCGGTTTCAGGGCAATCCACCTCATCTCAGAGGGGTTATTGCTTCTTTTAAATAGAGTATGTTATTTTTTTCGCAAGAGAGTATAGCAAAACGATATGACACTACAGAAAGTAACTTGCATCGTTGGATGAAAAAACATAAATTACACCGAGGTAAATAAAGGGGAAGTTATATACTTAAAAATCCTACCGGCCTTTTCGAGGGGTTGGGCAAAAATACCCA
>JAKPQU010000480.1 GCA_029555925.1 Bacillota bacterium | reverse complement strand
TCCTCCATTACAGAGTAAAGGCTGCCGATGAAGTAGATACAACGAAAACAAAGAGTGTAGATTATGAAGTTATTGAAAAAGTATATAGCCTGGTAGATAAGGAGTTTGTAGAAAACTTCAATAAAAAAGAATTTTTTAACGGAGCTTTCAAGGGTATAAAGGATGCACTTGAAGACAGAAGAGTAGAGGTTAAAGAATTACCTGAATTTACTTTCAATGAAACAGCAGATGATGTTCAGATACTCAGAGACTTTGAGAAACAGCTCAAAGATGTTGTGGCTGAATACAAAAGTGATGATTTATCCGAGGGAGAACTGCTCGATGCCGCTCTCTCTGGAATGCTTGATAAGCTTGATGATCCCTATACTATTTATCTGGACCCAAAAGAATATGACAGATTAAATGAATCTATGAGCGGTGGGAACTTTACAGGTGTTGGCATCTATATAGAACTGGATAGAGATCTCGACAATCAACTCACTGTGGTAGAACCAATAGAAGGTACTCCTGCCTATGAAGCAGGTCTTAAACCGGGCGACTGGATAGTAAAGATAGATGGTAAACCTACAAGAGGTGTGAAGCTTGATGATGCGGTAAATCAGATAAGAGGTCCTGAAAATTCAACCGTCGTACTTACGATACAGAGAAAAGACGTAAATGAGCCAATTGATTTTACTATTAAACGTGCCTATATACATGTAAGCACTGTTGCATCCAAACTTGTGGATGATAAGGTAGGCTATATAAAACTTAGATTATTCGGTTCTGAAACCAATAAAGAAATAGATCAGGCTATGACTGACCTCGAGAAAAAAGGTGCAAAAGCCTTTATACTTGATTTGCGTAATAACGGTGGAGGCTATGTTACTGCAGCAGTTCAGGTTTCCAGTAAATTTCTGGATGAAGGCGTGGATATCGTTTCGATAAAAGACAGAACCGGCGGAAAGAATAGATATAAATCTACAGGATCTGTCCATCCTTACTATCCCCTTGTTTTGCTCGTAAATGATTTCAGCGCCAGTGCTTCTGAAATTACTGCCGGTGCTATCAGAGATGCAAAACGTGGCATTCTTCTTGGGACTAAAACCTTCGGTAAAGGAAGTGTCCAGACTATTTTCCCCCTTGATAAGGGTGGTGCTATAAAAGTGACAACGGCTCATTATTTTACTCCCAGAGGACGGAATATAAATGAAAAAGGGCTGAAGCCTGATATAATAGTAGATATGGATGAAGATATGATAGGAACTGACAAAGATGTACAGATGGATGAGGCTGTTAAATATCTTCTGAACGAGATAAAAAAGAAGAGAACATAATTTTTTAGCTTTTTTAGAAGGAAAAAATATTTTCTTGCCTAAAGTTAAGTAGTTGTAATTTGCAAACAATCCTGGCGTGACGCTCATGCGTCACGCATCACGATTACTAATATAATTTAATGGAGGAAGTTTTATTATGATTGAGTACGAAGGAAATAAACTGGAGGACTTTGTTGGAGAATATCTGGAACATTACAGGAAAAAAGAAACTGATAAAGATGCCCTGGAAAAAGCTTTGAATGAGTGCTTGAATGATGTAAAATCTTTAAATCCTGCTGAGATACCTGACAATATAGTAAATAATATTCTTAAAACCCTTATGGGTAAGAAGTTTATCGGTGACAGTGCTATAGGATTACCTATGTTATCAGGGCTTCTTAGCATGAGATTGCCGGAACATTTTGCAGTAATTGATTATAGAGTTCTGGAAGCTATTTATAAATTGAGAACTAAAGACTTCTTCCCACAGGATGTAAAATCTTATGTCTTAAAGAAATGGCAGAATATGAGATATGCAAATGGTCAGATTAAAAAGATCACAGCTAAGGATTATATTAATTATCTCAAGGTTATAAAAGGTTTTAAAAACAGGATAATAGAAGGTGCTTCTGCGAGGGAATTCCCGTTAAGTGATATAGATAGAGCATTATATGCCTATCATAAATATGGCAAATAGTGAGTAGTGAATAGTGAGTAGTGAATAGACCGTTTTGTTTCTTCTTCCTGCTCACTATTTATTTTTAAAAATTTATGGCTACAGGTAAGACTCATGAACATATAAATATATTTCTTCTGATTTTACTGGTTCCTCTCTATCTTTCATGGATGAAAGACTGGATCGGTACAGCTATATTCGGATTATTTTATATCCTTGGTACTTTTTATTTCTCACCTGACCTGGATATGGCCAATACATTACCTTACAGACGATGGGGGCCATTGAAATATATATGGTACGTATACAGTCAGATAATACCGCATCGTTCCTGGCTTTCTCACAGTTTTTTTATAGGAACTCTCTTCAGGCTTCTCTGGTTTACAGTATGTTTATTTCTCTCAGGATTTTTTATAGTCTGGATATTATATTTTACGTCTATAGGAAATTTCAGTCAGTCCTATATAACTGCCTGGCTGGAGATAAAGAAATTCTGCCTCCAGAATAAGAATTATCTTATGCCTGCTTTTCTGGGACTTTTTTTATCTTCTCTGTTACATCAGCTTGTAGATGTGATTTCGACTTTTTTTAAAAGAATGTTTTGAATTGTGAGTAGTGAATAGTGATGTACTTTATGACGACTCACGTCTCACGATTCACGACTCACTGAAATGGGGTTTGTTTATGTATAATAAATTATTGAGTTTGAAAGACACAGAGAGCGTCAGACTTGAGTATCAGTGTGAAGAATGCGGGTATATTGTTCATAAACCTCTTATGGGTGAGGATATTTCCTTATATCTTGATAGGTGGAATGATTATCTTACCCTTAATTGTCCTTCCTGCGGGGAGAAAACTATGATTATGTCCGGGCTCTTCAGTGAAGAAGAATGGGTGGTTCTTCATAAATATGCAGAAGGATAAGTGACTAAATTTTAACAATTATGTTACAAATTTCTATTGAAGTCTTTAATAATGAATGTTATAGTTTATTATAGATTAGTATTTGCATAGAAAAGAGGGAAATATTATGGATATAAAATCAACTGCCGGTGTAAATTATAATTTTACATACCAGCCACAGACAATTATGGCCAAATCTCAGGATAATAAATTCTTTACCGTTCAGGAAAAGGTTTCTCTCGGAG
>JAKPQU010000448.1 GCA_029555925.1 Bacillota bacterium | reverse complement strand
AGGCAGACAGTATTTACCTGTTATTCAAATTATTCAGTTTAATTAAAGCAATTTTATATGAAAATGATGAAGTTTGCACCTTCACTGGATGTTGATTTTCATATTTGGTTGTGACCGCTCCGGTCATGTCTGTTGGTATAAGAGGAGAAATTTTTGGGGATAAGCCTATTTTTCTTTTTCTCCGGGTATAATAATGTTCAGGGAGTGATGTGACGTGTATAAAACAATAGAACTTACAGAAGATCTTGCATATTATTTTAACATTCCGCGATATACCAATATATTGTTTACTCTGGATATGTATATGGATTTTAAAAGGACTCTTTATGAAACAGGAAATCCTTCTGTTATAGATGATCTTGATACAGTGGAATATTTACTTAAGGATCTCAAGGGAAGACAGAAAAAAATAGCAAAACTTATGGAATATTCAAAAAGTAGAAAACGTATAGGCTACAGTCTTGGTGCAAGTCTTTCTACTGTTAAAAGAGATATCAGAGATATGAGGGATATGTTTTCAAGAGTACTTTCCAGAATTTATGCTTATTAACTTAAATAATGAAATTTAAACATAACTACATAAGATTATTTCTATTACTCATTATAATTTTATTTGTAACCTTTATAAGTTTTGTACCTGTTATTAACGCAGATATTACCAACTGGGATGATAATCATTATATTACCGGTAATAAAATGATAACGACTTTATCACCGGAAAACATCAAAGAAATGTTTAACATCTTTTTTGATAAAAATGTACCTTTCCAGCAAACTCTTTATACCCCTCTTGTTCATTTATCCTATGGTATAGAATATCATTTTTTTGGTTTCAATCCTTCAGTCAATCACAGGACAAATCTTATTCTTCATCTCATAAATACCATGCTTGTATTCTGGCTTGTATTTATGATTACAGAAGACAGAGGGAAATCTTTTCTGGTGAGCCTGTTTTTCGGTATTCACCCCGTCCATGTGGAATCTGTTGCCTGGATATCTGAGAGAAAAGATGTTTTATACAGTGTCTTTTATTTATTATCTCTTATTACTTATAATTATTATCAGAAAAAACAGGGGAATATTTATTATTATTTCTCTATTTTTTTATTTTTACTCTCCATTCTTTCAAAACCAATGGCAATGACTCTTCCCTTTATTTTACTGCTTTTTGATTATTTAAAAAACAGAAGATTATGTAAATATACAATCCTTGAGAAAATCCCATATTTTATAATTTCATCTCTATGTGTAATTATAACTTTCACTATAGGTTCTCAGGTAACGCCGGATGAAGAAGTAAAATCCTTTGGTATTTATAATATTTTTATAGCATCCTATGGGATTATGCTTTACACATATAAATTCTTACTGCCTCTCAGACTATCAGCTATATACCCACATCTGGAATGGAATAAAATACCTGTTATTTTCTGGATGTCTCCTTTTATTATTCTTCTTGCTCTGGCGAGCGTAATATATTCCGGCAAATATACAGAGAAGATAATCTTCGGTTTTATGTTTTTCTTTATCTCTATTTTACCTGTAAGTCAGATTATAACTCTCCATCCGGGAATAATTAATGACAGATATATGTATATTGCATCTATCGGTTTACTCTATCTGTTCTCCGAAGGATTTTTTATTTTGTATGAAAGAAAGAAATTCAGATCTTTTATTACAGTAATTCTGTTTGTAATAATAATTTCTTTCTCTTTTCTTACCTATGAAAGATGTAAAGTCTGGAAAGACAGTCTTTCTTTATGGAATGATGTTCTTTCAAAATATCCCAATGCCATACAGGCTTATGCCAACCGTGGAAATATATATAGAGAAAAAGGCGAATATAATAAAGCTCTCTCTGATTTTACAGAGGCTATAAGGCTAAAACCTTATAAGGCAGAATTTTATGCTACCCGTGGCAGTATCTATACAGAATTAAAAGAATATGACAAGGCCATGGACGATCTTAATCATGCTCTGAACCTTAAACCTGACCTGTCAGGAGCCTATCTTAATCGTGGTAATCTTTACAGGCTGAAAGGTGATAATAATAAAGCTATTTCAGATTATAGTGAAGCATTGAAGTTTAAACCCGATTATGCAGGAGCTCTTTATAACAGAGCTATTATTTATGATATGGCAGGAGATTATAATAAAGCCATAGCTGATTTGACGCAGGCAATCAAATATAAAACAGATTATGTAGAAGCCTATCAGGACAGAGGAAATATATATTATAAAACCGGTAATCACGATAAAGCTCTTAATGATTTTAATCGTTTACTGGCAATGAATCCAGGCTCTGCCAGAGGCTATATAATGCGGGGTAATATATATACCGATACAAACAGATATTCGGAAGCTCTCATGGATTTTAATAAGGCCATAGAAATTGAGCCTCGATCCATTGAAGCTTTCAACGGCCGCGGAACTGTCTACGGACTTATGAATGACTATGACAGAGCTATTGACGATTTTACAAAAGCCCTGTCTGTTGATAGAAATTCTATTCAATCATATTATAACAGGGCCTTCACTTATATGAAAAAAGGCGACTATAAAAAGGCCGGGGAAGATGTTAAAAAACTTGAATCCCTCGGTTATAAAGTTGATAAATCGGTTTTTAAAGACTTATAATGAACAGTGAAGGAGTAATTTTACTTTTCACTCTTCACCTTTTTATCCAGCCTTCTGAAATCTATCCATGTATCAAAAAGACCTACATAAAGTATAATACCCATAAGAGGTAACAGTAAGTAAATAATCACAATCTTTAGGAATATATTGAATTTATATTTACTCATATAAAAAGACAGTATAGAAATTCCTATTACCATATAAATATATTGACATATAACTATTATATTAAAGCCAACAAGAAAATAATAATTATCAGGCATATTTCCCATATTTAAACTGGTTACCTGTGCCTTATTCATGCCTATGATAAAGAGTACAAACCCTGTAATAAACGCCCATGCATAGTGCCATGGGAGTCGCCAGTTACTGAAAGGAGGCAGAACCGGAATAATATATCCGAGTTTTTTTAATATTTTCTGTGCTATTATATACTGTAAAAATGTCATTATACAGGCAGCGAATATAATAGAGGCTACAATGATTTTTTTCCAGTTCTTTAATCCTGAAGTTAATTTCTCTATCTCATTTGCCGGTATGTTTATGTTAAATGTTTTTTGCATTTCTGCCATCTGTGTTGAAAGACCATTTATTGTATTATCCATTGTCGTAGCAAAATCTACTCCCGTAAGAAGCTGTAAACTTAAAAATGACAGAAGAGTTGTTGCTGCATAAATTGCTATACCTGCAAATATTATTTTGCTGACAGACCATTTTGCTTTTATGCACAGCCCGAAAACCATACCTACAAGATTAAAGTTTATGACAAAGTAAATTCCTTCTCTGAAACCTGCAAATAAACTGAATACACATCCTGCTACAAGAGTGGCAAGAAAACCTGCCTTCATACCTCTTCTCATTACAAGTAACATAGAAGGTAAAGGGCCTACAAACATGAAGAAAGGTATTAAAAGAGAGAACAGTCCTATTACTACAGAAAATGCAGCCATAATGGCCCCTTCTACCTGTGCATTGACAGACATGTAGGGCTGATTGTCCGGCACCTTCCAGCAATGTTGAAGTGTTTCCCCTCCGGTTGTTTCCTCCTGAGAAATTTCAGCGGATTCACCGGTATTTCCCGTTTCCTCCGGGGAAATTTCAGGAGTCTCTTTACCTGATGAAACTTCAGGGATGGCTCCAAGAATATTTGTTTCTTTCGAAGAAGCCTGAATTGTTTCCTGCGATATATTTTCTCTGTTAATTTTTTTAGATTTTCGCCGCAATATTTACATCTCCAAAACACATGGTAGGCACATTATATATACCGAAAAAGGAATGTTCCCACCTGCTGTCATCTGCTACCCAGAGAAGGTTTTTAAAGACATCGAATACATTACCTGCTATCATAATATCTTTAACCCTTCCTTTTATTTCACCGTCTTCCCAGAGAAAACCAAGAACAACATTTACGCTGAATTCACCGCTCATATTATTACCCTGACCGGCTCCCAGAACATCTTCCACTATAAGAGCTTTTTTAATATTTTTCATCAGTTCTGCTTTACTTTTATCAGTAGGCATTATAATGAAATTGCTCGGCCATGAAGCGGGAGGAGCCGTAAGTTTAAATGCTTCATAAAGACTGGCTCTTTTTATACCGTTTCCCGTGCTTGCACTGTTATATTTTTCTGCTCCTGCAAGATCATAATAAAAGCCTTTAAGAATTCCGTTTTTAATCAGTTCCGTTCTCTGTGACGGCACTCCTTCGTCATCCATAGGACCGGAAAGAGGACCAAAAGGTACAGTGTTATCATCAACTATAGTAAGGAAGGAAGGAGCAATTTTTTCTCCCATCTTATCTCCTATGGGAGAAATCTTTTTCCCGACTCTGTCGCCACAGAATGCCATGTACAGAGGAGGATAGAGAGTTTTAAAACCTCTTGCACTGAAAATTACAGGGAGTTTTCCGCTTTTTATAAGCGCAATTTTTTCCGAATTAGTGCAATCTTCTACAAGTTTATAAGCCAGGTCTTTCTCTGTGTCCGTATATGATCCGCTTGAAAGACTGGATTCTATTTCCAGTTGTTCTTCATCCCTTACCATTGTACCACATAGAGATACAGAGTAAAAGCTTCTTTTAAAATCTTTATCAGTACCTGAACTGTTCAGTAATCTGATATTGCTTATGGCCCTTCCCACTTCGGCAGTAACGGTTACGGAAGGTTTACATTCTTTCAGAATATCCATCATTTTTATGCCATTTTTCATAAGGTCATCTTCATTGATATGAGATAATTTTTCATCAAATGTTTCAACTGATTTATAGTCACCCGGTTTATAACATGGAAGGTGAAAAGGTGTTTTTTCACTTACGGAAAGTATATCCAGAGCTCTTTTTACTATAGCTTCTCTGTCGGAAATATTTGTAGAAGAGGTAAATCCTGTTTTTCCGTCTTTCCTTATCCTGAGTGTTATACCTTCTTCTTCTTCTCCTTCTATATTGTAAACGTGGCCGCTTTTAAAATTGACGGCTTTATAATCTTTTTTTATATGAAATATTTCTGCCCAGTCTACATGATTTTTTGCGATTTCAAGTAATTTTTCCATTTTTTCTACCTCCGGATGTTTTTTTAGTGACCACTTATCAGTGACCGGTTGTATTACCATATACAAATTACTGGTCACCGGTCACTGGTCACTGCTCACTGTCTTATCTTCCCCCGACAAGTACATTTAAAATTCTTATATGAGGACTTCCCATAGAAACAGGTAAAGGATATTGAAGTCTCTGACCGTATGAGCGTCCGCATGAACCTCCTCTGGAAAAAGTAAGGTCTGAGCCTATCATATCTATATTTGCAAGGGTTTCGAATACATTCCCTGTAAGCACTACATCCCGTAACATGTTTTCTATTTTCCCGTTTCTTATTATAAATCCTTTTTCTGCGGAAAAGGTAAACATGTCCATACTGGTATTGCCACTGCCGCTGCCGCAGGCATAAATACCATGTTCTATTCCACTGAGCATATCCTCAAATGTTGCCTCTCCTTTATCGATAAAGGTATTTGTCATTCTGCATATGGGCGGGAAACGATAACTCACAGTTCTTGCATTGCCTGTAACAGCTTCTCTCATTTTACCTGCAGTTTCTCTGGAATGAAGTCTGCCCTGAAGTTTTCCTTCTCTTATCATATGAGTAAGAGCAGACGGTGTGCCTTCATCATCAAAACCATAGGAACCTCTTAGGCCCGGATATGCCGCACCGTCACATACATTCAAATGTTTTCCTCCGAAAACCCTTCCGAAGGTCATCTGCTCCTGAAGTGTAGGGTTGGCACATACTGCGTCACCTTCACTTAAATGACCGAAGGCTTCATGGATAAATACGCCTGCAATGCGCGGATCCAGTATGACCGTATAATGTCCTCCTTTTACCGGTTCTGCTTCCGTAAGAGCCAGTGCATCACTTACAAGCCTGTCTTTATGCTCTTCTATAACTGTTATATCATCCCAGTTATTTTTTGTCCCGTACGACTGATGGGCACTCTGAATTACATTATTTTTTCTTGCTATGACAGACAGACCGCCGGAAATATCCAGATCTTCAATATTTAAATATGTTCCTTCCGAATTTGCTATTATAATATGTTTTTCTCTTTCACCGTAGGCACTTCTTACGTTTATTATTCTTTCACTGGCTTCCATAAGGCCTGTTGTAATGTTTCTAAAATATTCAACCTTGTCTTTAAAAGGAATAGTCCTGGGATCTTTTTTGCCCTCTGTCGATGGTTTTATATTTTCTCTGTATGCAGAGACTGGATTCATGCGAAAGGCAGGCTTTTTTAATATTTTAGCTGATTTTACCGCAGAGAGTGCATGAGCGAGAAGGTTGGATGTATCATTGAAACTCTTAAATCCCCATCCTCCTCCTATGAGAGCTCTCACGTAACCTCCTCCGTCTTCAACCTGCTGTGAGCTTTTAAGGGTTTTGCCTTCAAAATTTATAGATGATTGTTTTGTATGTTCTATACGTATTTCCAGGTAATCAGCCTTTACTTTGCTGATAGTTTCTTCTATCAGGGATTTCATTTTATTCCTCCTTTGTAAACGATTTGCGGGGCTTTTAGTGCTATTTATCGTAATCCTTAATATTCGACATTTATTTTAAAATCTATGCTAACATCTACAGGAAATTTTTAAAATTATTTGTTCTTTTCAGCGGAAAGAGATTAAATTTAAATATGTTCCTTTAATTAATATTCGACATTTATTTTAAAATCTATGCTAAAATCTACAGAAAATTTTTAAAATTATTTGTTTTTTTGATGCTGTTTCGCTAATACTTTGATTATAAATTGACATTGAAATATCTAGCTTTTTTTTATTGCTAAAACCCGGGAAATAAGCCATTTTTTCTAAATCAAAGTACTAACGGAAGACTATCTGTAAATATATCCTGAGAAAAATAGAAAAAGTTTCAGAAAAAAATAAAAAAAATAGTTGACCGTGTCAATTTTTATATAAAAAATATCCCCGCATGTCCTTACATGCGGGGATATTTCGCATTATGTCAATAGCGGTTATATCTGTTCCATTATTTTGATAAGGCTTGATGCATCCAGACGGGAACCTGTTGCATCCTGTATTTTTTCCTGCCAGAGCTTGAGGCCTCCGTCTTTATAATATTTTTCCTTTAAAAACGTCAGAAAATCAGGTGAAAATATGGAACCATGATGTTCTTTATAATAATTTATTGTCTGATAGGCTATGATCTCGGCTAACAGATAGTTATGCAGATAAAGAGGGTGTGTCGTGTAAACAGGATCATAGGCCCATGAGAAATCTTCCGGAAGGTCAAGGAATAGATGTTTCTTTACATATTCTCTGTAACGGCTGTTAAGATCTCCTTCAGGATTCTCATAAATAGAATATTCAAAGAGACAGTCATTTATAATACGTCTGTACCAGTAGCAGTTTTTTAGTCTGTTCTGGGCGAGAAATGTTTTTATGACTTCTTCGGAAATATGGAAATATTCTCCGAGCCACTCTTTATCACTCATAAATTTCTGGAATATACAGGCCATGCCTTCTTTAAAGTAATCAGGTTCACCAGTGCCTATTATGAATGACGGACTCTGAATAAAGCAGTTATGAAGAGCATGACCGAATTCATGGTAGAGAACTTCGTACCAGTTATAACCTTCCTGGGGATTGGCAAGAACTCTTACGTCTTTTCCTACTTCCAGTGTAACGCTCATCCCTCCATAGGGAATATCACAGTATTCAACCTTTATAGGCAGGTCTGATACAGAAAGATTGAACTTTTTAAATAGTTGTTCTATTGATTTAATGATTCCTTCTTTTGGAAAGAGACTGTCTTTTAGAGACGATAGATATGTATACTGGTAATATTTAATATCCCACGGGTAAACCTTATCGGTAGAGAGTTTGTCTTTACAATCTTTAACAAGTTTTTTATAAGGTTCTTCAGTGAGAGTCAAAATCTGATCGAATAATGTGAAAATTGTTTCTTTATCCAAATCTTCCAGGAAAAAACACAGTTCTCCATAATTTTTATAACCGAGAGGTTTTACTTTCTCATTTCTGAGATTGCAGAGCAGAGCAGCTTCACCTTCAATTTCTTTACCAAGGTTCGTAAGAGCACGCCATGCTGCTTCTCTAAATTCCCTGTCATCTTCTTTCTCAATTATATTGTAAAGGGTACCTCTTTCATATTGTTTTCCCTTTATTTCAGGGGTAAAATTTATAATCTGCTCATCCAGCTTGTTTTTCAGTGCGAATACTTCCGGTTCGGAAGAAACTCTGCCTCTCAGAAACTCCTGTTTGAGTAATTCTAACTTTCTTCTGAGTAATCTGTCTTCTATTTTGGGCAACCAGTCTTCTACTGTGAAACGATATTCAGGGTTAAGCAGGATCATGGATCTTTCTTCATCTATAATATTCGGATCCTTGTATGCCATCTTTAAGATTTGATTCCAGTAAGAAGCCGACCTCTGTTGAAAATTATCCTGTAATTCTCTTTCAATATTATCAACTAGATTATTCAGGTTTTCCTGGTTATTAATCTGAATTTTCAACATCATCCCCCCTATCAGGTAATGTTAAATTTTTTTCAATACTTATGAAGAATTTCATTTTAACATATAGATAAGAAATTTACAATATAAATAGGGTACAAAAAAATAAGCAGAGTAGAAACTCTGCTTATTTTCTATTAAATCTGGTCTCCAGTTATGAGGTTCAGGTGAACTTACCAGGTCATGGCAGTTCTCATTTTATCTTCTATTCTCTCAATCTCAAGGTTTATCTCGGAGAGTCTCAGGCGTACGTCTTCTTTCCAGTAACCTGTTTCATAATAATTATCTCCCTGTTCAAGATTGTTGGTATAACGGAGAGCCTCTTCTCTGAGTTCATAGAGTCTATTTTTTAGTGCTTCAAATTCTTCTTTTTTCTGTCTTATCTTTTCATTTTCTATTCGTTCTGTTTCTTCTCTATTTGCTTTTTCTGTTTCTATTCTGTCGTTTACATCGTTCAGTTTTTCCTCTATAGTTGCTTTCTGAGAATCATCTGTCACTTCTGCGAGCTGTGCTTCCAGAGAGCTTTTCTCATCATTTAAACTTTCCAGATTATTGTCATGTGCTCTCAGAGCAGCATGTTTGTGTGCCTCAAGCTGTGAAAGCTTTTCTTCCGGGTCCAGTCCTGCTGACACGTCTCTGTTTCCGCCCAGATCATTCCATGCAGTGTCAAGTTTATTAAATATTTCTTTAAAATCCTGTCTGTCTTTCTGAAGATCCTCTTTTTCTTCTTGCTGTCTTAACCTCTCATCTTCAGGCTGTGCTATGCTGGCGAGTTTATTGGCATCTGATATAAATGGATCTATGTAATTATAAAGGTCTCCGTCTAGTATGGCTTTATCGGAATCCCAGAGAAAAGAACTGACATCATTAATATCCCTCGTTCTTCCGAATGGTATTTCTACAGGACTGCTCCAGGGCATTTCTCTCGTATTGCTCCATGGTATTTCCACAGGAGCTGACCATGGATTTTCTATTTGATTGTCCCATTGAATTTCCCTGGGGCTGTTCCATTGAATTTCTAAAGGATTGTATCTCGGTGTCGAAAGATGTTTTATGTGAAAATTATCCATTATATACTCCTCCTTGAAAAACTTTTATTCTAATTATTTAAATAATACATGAAAAATCTTAAAAAAATCTTAAAAAAATCTTAAAATTTTTTGAAATATTTATATTTTCTATACTTTCGCAGATTTCAGAAAAAGCCTTGAATTTATTAAATTTTATGTTTCAACTGAAGTCAATAAAATCAAAGGTTTTATAAAAAAGTGCGAAAGTATAGTATTTTCAAAATCAATTAATCAGGTGATATAATATTTATTATTGCTGCAGAAGCCCATATGTCATATTTATTATCTTTAAGAAATTTCTCCAGAATTGCTATACTTTTAGGATTGGAGAGTTCTCCCAGTGCCATGATAGCTTCAGATCTGACATTATAGTTTTTATCTTCAAGGGCTTTTACTATGAGATCCTGCATGTTTATAAGTTTTAATTTTCCTGAAGCATTCAATGCAGATGCCCTCACTGAAGTATTGCTATCTTTAAGTGCGGCAGAAAGAGTTCCTGTGACAGAATTATTACCTGCCCTGCCTATGGACTCCATTACTACAACTCTTACAGCCGGATTTTTATCATCTGCATATTTTTTTAATATTTCCAGTGAACTGTTATTTTTTATAAACCCCAGGGCTTTTATTGCATCAATTTTAAAAGCTTCTTTTTTTAACATTCTTTCCAGAGAAGGTACTGCAGAAGGAGAACCAATTCTTCCCAGAGCTTCTATTGCCGAATAAACAACCCAGGAATTTTCATCTGCCAGACTTTTCTCCAGAAGTGGCACGGCAGAAATATCGCCTGCTTTCCCCAGAGCTATAGCCGCAATGGAGCGTACTCCCGGATTTTTGTCTTTAATGGATTTTTTTGCAAGGTTTATATTATTCGTAAACATAATTTCTTTTAAAGCCGAATCTATAAAACATCTTGCTAAGGGATCATTATCTTTTGATACATTTTTCAGTGCGTCTATCGAAGAAGGAAGATGAAACTCGAGTAAAGCCCTTGCTGCAGTGACTCTTATCTCAGGATCGTCGTCTTTTAATGATTCTTCAATCATCGGAACTACAGCAGGATCATCTGTCTCTACCATAGCCTGTATGGCAGCACTCCTTACAGAACTGTTTCTGTCATCAATATATTTTTCCAGCAAAGGTATAATAGAATTATCCTTATGTTTTCCAAGAGCAATAAGAGCTTCTCCTTTCACTCTTATATCATTATCCTGAAGTGCCTGTTGAAGCAAAAATATAGAGCTTTTATCCTTAAGGTTTCCAAGAATGGCCATTAAAATAAGTTTTTTATTTATATCAGCTTTATAAATATTTGTCTTTAAAACCTGCCAGCATTGATTTTCTATATCTGCAGCAGATAATAACGTTACAGTAAATAATATCAGTATAAAAGTGCAGAGCTTTTTATTCAAAGGTTGTTCTCCTTCTGATTATTGTGACAGGTAACGCGTGAATACTCACGCGTTACTGCCTTATTTGTAAGCTTTCTTTATCAGCTCTTCTGAAGGTATTCCGTTTTCACGATATATTATTTTCCCGTTTATGTCTACCAGGATATTCAGCGGAATATACTGTACTTTATAAGCAGCAGCAGTCTTGCCATCGGGATCGAGCAATGTATTATATTTGATACCTTTTGTATTTATAGTTTCCTCTATTGTTGATTTTTCTTCACCACAGTTAATAGAAAGCAGTTCTATTGGTTTTCCTTTGTAACTCTCATATAATGAGTTTAATTCAGGAACCTCCTGAATACAGGCTCCTCATCCGCCTGACCAGAACACAATATGAACTGCTTTTTTACCTCTTAAACTATGGAGATCAAACATTTTCCCTGACATATCAGTGAGAGAGAAATTAAGAGCCAGATTATCCTTCTCGACTCCTTCTGTCCCCTTTACTGTCTGCCTCTGAGAAACGTTATCAGTTGGAGTGGCTGTCTCTGTTTTCTGTCCCTGGCAGCCGGCAAATATAAGAATACATAATAATACAAATAATTGTCTCATATGTCTATCACCTCCTGTTCAGGCTATAAATATTTCTACCGTCACGGGTCGCACGTTACGCGTCACAAATTACTGAACTGAGCATAAGCAATTAATATTTTAATATGTTATACACCAGATTAGATAAGGTTTTCTGGCTTTTCACTATTCACTCCAGTAATTAATGACTATATTTATAACTTCTATGATAACCTTCTATGTCCTTCATTATAAATATAAAAAGTCAGGAGGATTTTGAATTATTCTGAAGAAATATGAATTTTCATTTTTATAAAAGCTGGTGATTTTGTTGGCAGAAAAAGAGATACCTTCTGTATCTATAATAGTTCCCACCTACAATGAAAAAGATAATATTCCTGAACTTATAAAGAATATATTTTCTATTGTAAAAAAAGATAAATTTGACCTGGAAATAGTCATTGTTGATGATAATTCACCAGATGGAACGGGTGACGTGGCCAGTGAACTGGCGAAAAAATATCCACTTCAACTGGTAAGCAGGCCTGGAAAATCAGGACTCTCTTCGGCAGTTCTTGATGGTATGAAAATTGCAAAAGGCGATATTATCGGTGTTATGGACGGGGATTTAAGCCATGACCCTGTTATTATACCTAAAATGATAGATGCCATAGCAAGACAGAAAAATGAGCTTGTAGTGGGCAGCAGATATATTAAAGGAGGAAAAATAGAAAACTGGCCTCTTTCAAGAAGAATAATTTCCTGGGTAGCAGTAGTTATTGCTTTCCCTTTTACCGGTGTAAAAGACAGAACTTCCGGTTATTTCTTTTTTAAACGACATATACTCGACGGAGTAACTCTTGACCCGAAAGGCTTTAAAATAGGGCTTGAAATTATGGTAAAGGGAAATTATAAAAGATGGAAAGAAATTCCATATACTTTCAGGAACCGTACCACAGGAAGAAGTAAAATGAATTTTGGCGAAATAAAACATTACCTGTCTCAGTTGAGGGGGTATATCTTTCATAAGAAACGACTTGCAGTAAAAGATTGATTTCATTTTTAAAGGTACCTGTAGATTCCTTCGTAAAATTACTCCTGTTCAAAATTTATTTAATATGTTATAATAAATAGCTACAATTATAAAAAAATCAGGAGAATGTATATGATGCTTATCAGATTGGTTATTTTGTTCTTAAGGGTCCTGATAGTATTAATCCGCTTTTTATGGAGAATAATAAGACGGAAAACCAGAAAATCCAGAATCTGGTAATTTTTTAAAGAAGAAACAATACTGTTAAATCCTCTCTCATGCCTCCCGTTACGCGTCACTCGTCACGGGTAACGAGCATCTGAACTAATAGACATAACCTTCCGGGCACAACGAAAAGCGATAATTTATCCTCCCGTCACGAGTTACGTATTACGATTCTCATATAAATAGACTTTATAGGTAGTTTCATAACTATCCATAAATAATGACTTCGTAATGCGTAAAGCGTAATACATGATGCACAGGGATTAAACCTGTCACGCATCACGCGTTACGCGTCACGACGACTTAAATTCTATACTCCTTTGCATAGATAAAGTCATTGGGAATTTCAATGGCCGGCCCTTCCCGAAAACAAATAATCTTCTTACTGATAATTTCGTTCTTCCGTACCTATCATATTGAACTCTTACTTATACTATTTAGCTTTAGACATAGTAGTCTACCTGTCTGGTGCTCCGGAGAAAAAAATATCACGGCAGCACAGGTATATTTTATTGAATTATAATGTAATACTATTTAGCTTTAGACATAGTAGTCTGCCTGCCTGGTGTTCCGGAGAAAAAAATATCACGGCAGTACAGGTATATTTTATTGAATTATAATGTAAAGTAGCATGATATAAGCTGTAACTGTTATAAACGTTGCAGTTTAGATTTTTTTCGGAGGAGCATCAGTCAGGCAGACAGTATTTACCTATTATTCAAATTGTTCAGTTTAATTAAAGCAATTTGGTATCAAATTCTTCAGTGATGCAATTATTTATGCAATAAAGTATAGATGAAAATGAAGTAGGGGCAGTTTATCCAAATAATTTATATTGTTCCGTGGGCTATATCAATTCAGAAGGTTCTTCAGGCTCGAGTATGGCTGATTGGCTGATCAGTTTTTTCCTTAACATATCGGTAGAGAGAAGAGAAGGATCTGTTTTTTCCTGGATAGAGATAGCTGCCGCAGTCCCGACTGCCTGACCCATTGCCATGGATGTAGCCTGAACCCTGGCAGAAGCATGGGCACGAAAGGTTGCAGAAAAGCATTTACCTGTAATGAATAAATTGGGTATTTTATCAGCAACGAGACTATAATAAGGGATACCATAGAAACCCTGCCCTCCTACTTCTTCAGATTCTATTCCGCTTCCTTCGGGACGATGGATGTCTATAGGAAATCCTCCCAGAGCTACTTCATCAGGGAATCTGCGACCATGAAGGAGATCTTCTTCTGTCAGAACATATTTCCCTTTTATCCTTCTGACTTCTCTTATACCAAGAAGTGGAGCTTCTCCTGATATTTTTGCATTTTTGAAGGGCCTTAATTTTTTTTTCAAAAAATTAAATATTTCATACATCTGACGGCGTCCTTCCCTTTCCGCATAAAGAATATCCACCGGGTCAGACGGATCTATATCATTTATTCTTGTACTGTTTACTCCTATTTCATCTTCTTCCATGGTCTGATAGAAGAGTATTCTGTCTCTTGGAACCTTTAGCCTGGCACCTTTCCATTCACTGAAAAAACCTGATACACCCAGGCAAGGTGTGTTTTTTAAATGGTTAAAGAGTGTTTCATTATGAAAATTATCTCTCTCTTCCATCATAATATCTATTATCTCTTTTATGTTTACGTTTCTGATTTTAAATATAAGGGTTACCGGCTGCACTCTGTCATTACGGCCTGCTTCAAATTCATTGCCTGCTCTTGCGGCAAGTATCCCTTCCCCGGAAGCATCAATAAATACCTTGCCGGTTATATGAAAACTCCCCCTGTTATTTTCAAGTATTACCCCTTTAATTTTCCCGTTCTCCATAACAGGTTTAATAAAATAAGTATTGAACAGAGGAGCAACTGTAGAATTTTCAAGTAACAGGAGAAGAATATATTTCAGTTTATCAGAGTTATTTGGTGTTACTGAATAAGCTACCCCTATGGTATCTCTGATGTGGCCGTAAGTACCTCCTGTAGAAATTAAATTTTGAATAATTTCTTCTGCTATACCTCCGATAATTTTATGTCCTTTTTTTCCGTGAAAGGTCAGCATACTGTGAACCCAGGCACCAGTTGCCATACCACCCGGGTAACCGTACTTCTCTACCAGCAATGTTTTTGCACCATTTCTGGAGGATGCAAGAGCGGCACACACACCGCTTACTCCTGCACCTATTACTATTACGTCATAATATTTGTCCAGATTTCTGTCGTTCATATTCATATTTAAGGGGCACCTGTAACCTTATTACCGCTACAGGTAAATTAGTAACCATTTATCAGCTTCTGCCTGACAGGCTCTTACGAAGAAAAATAATTTGCCTTATTTAATTTGTTTTACAGACAATAAATTAGCCCTTATTTAATTTTTAATTCTATATAAAAACTAATTTTTCTTCTCCAGAGCCCGCCAGGCA
>JAKPQU010000628.1 GCA_029555925.1 Bacillota bacterium | reverse complement strand
TGGGAAAAAGCCATAGACTATATAGCAAATACTCCTTCTGTCAGAGATGTGCTTATATCAGGCGGAGATCCTTTAACTCTTTCTGACGAGAAACTGGAATGGCTTCTGTCAAGGATTCGCCGTATAGATCATGTAGAATTCATTCGTATAGGAACAAAGGTGCCTGCAGTATTACCTCAGAGAATAACTCCGGCACTGACAAGGATGTTGAAACATTACCATCCGTTGTGGATGAGTATACATTTTACCCATCCTGAAGAACTGACACCGGAAACATCTCAGGCGTGCTGCCGTCTGGCAGATGCAGGTATTCCTCTGGGCAGTCAGACAGTATTGCTTAAAGGGATTAATGATAATGTTGAAATTATGAAAAAATTAATGCATGGATTGTTAAAAATCCGTGTGAAACCATATTATATATATCAATGTGATCCCATACCCGGTTCATCTCATTTTCGTACTCCCGTGGCAAAAGGTCTTGAAATTATAAGAGGGCTCAGAGGCCATACTACAGGATACGCAGTACCTACCTATGTGATTGATGCACCGGGCGGCGGAGGTAAAATACCGGTAGCTCCGAATTATGTAGAAGGTAATTCAGAAGGTTACCTTTTACTCAGAAACTATGAAGGAGGCCTTTATCGTTATCCTTCTCCTGATGGAGATCTGGCGTTGTGTTCTTAACTGGTGAAACGTGAAACATGAGGTTTTTTTCCGTCATGTTTCACGTCTCATTTTTTACGGAGTGGTGAAACTACCCGTCACGCGTTACGCGTTACGCGTCACGTTTTTAATAGAAGAAGGAGAAAAACTATGAACATTGGTCTTACTTATGATCTTCGCATGGATTACCTGAAAGAAGGTTACAGTGAAGAAGAGACTGCAGAATTCGATCGTCCCGATACCGTTGATGCCATAGAAAAAGCGATACAGAATATGGGACACAGAACGGATCGTATCGGTCATGTAAGGAGTCTTGTAAAGAGGCTTGCAAAAGGGGACAGATGGGATCTGGTTTTCAATATCGCCGAAGGCCTGAGAGGATTCGGTCGGGAAGCACAGGTGCCTGCTTTACTGGATGCCTATGATATAGCCTATACCTTTTCAGACCCTCTTGTAATGTCTTTAACGCTTCATAAAGGGGTTACGAAACATATCATTCGTGATCTGAAGATTCCTACTGCAGATTTTGCAGTTGTAGAACATGAAGAAGACATTAAAAAAATAGATATGCCATATCCTCTTTTTGCCAAACCTGTAGCAGAGGGAACAGGAAAAGGTATAACTCCTTCGTCGAAAATTAAAAATAAAGATGAATTAATTTCTGTATGTATGGACATGGTGGAGAGATATAAACAGCCTGTAATAATAGAGACTTTTCTTCCCGGAAGGGAATTTACTGTAGGTATTACAGGAACAGGAAAAAATGCTGTTTCTACAGGCGTAATAGAAGTTATTTTAAGGGATGAAGCGGAAAAAGATGTTTATTCCTATGTAAACAAGGAAAAATGTGAAGAACTTGTAGAATACCGTCTCGTAAATGATAGTATGGCAAAAGAAGCTGAAAAATGGGCTCTTGCCTCGTGGCATGGTCTTGGCTGCAGGGATGGAGGACGGGTTGATATGAGATCTGATGCGGCAGGCATACCTAATTTTATGGAAGTAAATCCTCTGCCCGGTATTCATCCGGAACATTCCGATCTGCCTATTATATGTACGAAAGCCGGTATAAGTTATCAGGAATTGATTGAAAGAATCGTAAATTCAGCAGTTAAAAGAATTATTAGACAGTGAAGGGTGAAGAGTGAAGAGTGACGGGGAGAGACTAAATCACAGATTATCCGGTATTTTATTTATCCTAAAGACCGCAGAATACTCCCTCTATAGCTGAAGGCTTAGAGGGAGATGAATGTGGAGTTGCGTCGTGTATCCTGTATTATGTTCAAAGCTATAAATACAAGCTCTTTTCTGTTATAATATATAGAGGAGAAGATAAGTATGAAAAGCTCATATAAATACCGTATATATCCAACAAAATCCCAGGAAAGTAAATT
>JAKPQU010000440.1 GCA_029555925.1 Bacillota bacterium | reverse complement strand
TCCTCCGAAAAAAATCTAAACTGGAACGTTTATAACAGTTACAGCTTATATCATGCTACTTTACATTATAATTCAATAAAATATACCTGTGCTGCCGTGATATTTTTTTCTCCGGAACACCAGGCAGGCAGACTACTATGTTTAAAGCTAAATAGTATTATAGTGTATTTCATAACTTATTAGAATTTAAGTCATCGTGACGCGTAACGCGTGACGCGTGACGGGTTTAATCCCTGCGCATCACGCATTACGCTTTATGTATTAGGAGTTCATTATTTATGGATAGTTATGAAACTAACTATAATTTACAAATGGCTGTTAATACAGTATATATTTTGTCCTTCGGAGACTCTGTTGCTCCAGAACCTGGCAGTGGAAAGGATTAAAAAAATATTACTTTTCGGATAGGCTCTTAGAAGGTTTTTTCCTTTATTAAATAGAATGTTATTAGTCAATATGGAGGTGAGGGATTTGGAAAAAAAAGAAAATAATGGTTCTCATGCAGAAAATAAAATTACACCTCAACCATCACCGGAAGAAACAGCAAAAGAAACCCTTATCGAGAAACCTTCAGGAGAAGCTTTAAATCAGGAGCCGAAACCTGAAATAAAGGAACAACAGGAGCCGAAACCTGAAATAAAGGGAAAGCCTTTTACAATCCCTGTTGATCCTGATAAATATGATAAACAGGTACTTACATTAAAAAACCTCGGTTACAGTGAACAGCAAATTCTGGATAATCTATTACGTCTTAACCCGGAGTTACATGAAAACAAACATGCTGCTGCCCAGGCAGTAGGGAAATATTTTGAAAGAAAACAGGTTGTCCCTGAAGTTTCTTCCGCTCCGGTAATGATGGGAGGTATGGAATTGACTGAAGAAATGAAGGAATTTATAGAGTCATCTCTCAGAAAACAGATTGATGCCATTAGAAATATAATAAGAGATGAAAGAGACAGAAGATTATCATTTATAGAAGCTTTAAGTGTTAAAACACTTGAATGGGCTCCTCTGTTGCTTTTTATACAGGTTATATTTACTGTTACTTTTCTTTTATATAAAGGAGGTCTCGATGGCATAGCAGTTATATTCTATGGCCCATCTGTTCCTTCACAGATAATACCTCTTGCTTTTATCTTTTTACTTGCAGGACTTTCTGTTATGATGGTCTTTTTAAAAGATCATGTCTATGATGAAAAAGCACTGGATAAATTGAAAGTGTTAATTTATCTTGTATTATTTCCTCTTATTCTCTCCATTCAAATTATGGCTCTGGATAGATACAGAAATGAAGCTAACTGGCACGATTTTAAAAGTATAAATGACAGAGAGTGTTTTTTGAAAAGATGGTATGAAACTGATTATAAAGATAGAATCGTATTTTTAAATAGAGCCGGTGCTTTTATAGAATCAAAATATACCAGTCCTTCAGATGTAACTGTTGTGGCAAGACCTCTGGTCTATCTTGATGTAGATCTCTTTAACCCGGATTTACCTGACCAGAAAGTAATAGCCATATATAAATCAATCCTCCTTTATGATCAGTCCTCTGAACACAGGATAGAAGTTATAGAAAAATTACAGGAAATGCTTGCTGTTCAGAAAACTGTTATGGCTAATATGGACGACAGGCTCTCACTGACTAAAAAAATGATAAATGACAGGTCTCAGATAAAATCAACAGAGAGATTTTATAGTATAGATAATATTATCGCTAAAATGAGAATTAATAAAAATCATGACATGGTTACTGTTACAAATATACTTAAACAGGTAGTTCGTAATGATAAAGATCTCAATGTAAGGCTTAAAGCGATCGAAAGTCTGAACAATATCGGCTTGAACAGGAATTTGCTGGAAGAACTTATATCAGAGGAAAAAGATCAGACAGTGTTTCAGAGCCTTTATGAAGCAATAAACAGGTGAGTCATGAGTCGTGAGTCGTGAAAAGTGCCCGTCACGGGTCAAGATATAGTTATTTCCTGGCAATTCCCGAGTATCACCCATCGTTATTTAAATCATTTCTCAAAAACTCCATTACTCTTTTTGCCATAGGCAGGTCAGGATCCAGTGAAAGAGCCTCCTGACTGTACATATAAGCTTCCTCTGTCTTGCCTGAAAGATAAAATAAATAGCCCATAATTGACAGAGCTATTTTATGTTCTCTGTCTTCAGACAGTATATCCAGCATAAGATTACTCGAGTCTATTATTCTGTTTTGAAGTATATAAAGTAATGACAGATGAATTTTTATATCTATATTTCTGGGAATTTTGTTTAATGCCATTTCGGCGAATTTTATTGATTCTTCAATATTACCAGCACTGTAGAATAACTGGCTGATTTGAAAAAGGGATTTCCAGTGATCTGGTTCTATGGATATTGCTTCTAACAGATATATTAAAGATTTATCCCTCTTATCCTGAAAATATAAATCATATCCTGCCTGATACAGGGTTTCTACTTTTTCTTTATCTGTTTTTGCCGTATATATATTATAGTCATTCCTTAATTCTAAAAATTCTTTTGCCAGAGGAACTATATCATAAAAATTTTTTACTGAATATATGATTGAATATCCGTGAAAGCACAGAATAACAATTCAGGTACAGGGGAATAAATTCCGTAATAACGGCAGGAATAAGGTCTGAACCTGTATATGGAACAGCCCATCCGTTCTGTATTATACAGAGGACATCCTCTATGGATAAGTTCTCCCTGAAGATCTTTTTTCTTCTGAATATAATCTTTGAAATCTTTCGCCTTTTCTTCTCTACCTTCTTCCTTCAGTCTTACCTTTATAAGATCATATTCTATCTGACTTACACCATGTAGGAGAAAATGGCTGCAGCAAAAACGGCATGGAGAACAGAAATTTTTCTTACCTCTGTCAAGCAGTTCAGATACCTTTGAATAAATTTTTTCAAGTCTTTCAAAAAAATTTGTTTGCATAATTTATATGAGGAGGTAGTTTATCTAAATAGTTTATTTTAAATAAAAATATATAATCCTTCCTGTGCCGGCCATAATAAATATCATGGCTATGATATAATAAAATACTATTACCCCGGTATTGCCTGCAATCCTTTTTAAAAGCTTAATATACCATAGATCAAACAAAACAGGATAATTTCTGTTTGTTGCTATTATAAGCAAAATTCCTATTGAAATGAATACAGGTGCTATAAAAATATTTTCTTCCATTATTAATACCGTGACATGTCACGCAGTTTATATGAGAATCGTAACGCGTAACGCGTAATGCGTGACGGGAGGAACAGATTTTCATGTTGTGAACGGATACCGGTCATGGTTGTTACATACAGTATCATGCACATTGTAATCGCATCACGCGTAACTCGTCACGCGTTACGACTGTTACCTTGCTCTGATGCTGCTTGGTTTAAAATATCCTAAATTTAAATTTCTATCTGTATTAGGATCATAAAAGGAATCATCTGTATAGATTACATATCCGTTTTCACCTACCCAGCGATGTTTCCACTGGTTTGTATCTGTTTCTATGTTCCCTGTATAGGGGTTGACATATTCATCCTGATTTGTAAAGACCAGGTAGTATTCCTTATTGATTTCTGACTGGACCCTATGTTTATGTTCTATTATTTCCCTGTATGTATTTTGAATATATTGCTGATGGTCAAGAGCTCTTGCAGACCTTTCCCTTATGCCTCTGTTTGATGCTATAAGCCAGTCCATGTTTACTCTCACAGAACTTTCAATCATATTGAAAACAGGTTCCCATTTGTTGAATTCGTCTGCCGGTGTTCTTATATATTTTGTATCCTGATTTTCCCACATAGAAGACGTGTACATACTGTAATAAATAGTGGCTGTTATAAGTTTTTCTTTATATCTTATCCCTTCTTCTTCATAGGTAATAGTCATTATGACGCTGTCATAATTATACTGCATATACATGGCGTTCTGTGCCGTATGTTCCTGCCATTTTCTGACTAAAGACGGTGATGTCTTGCAGTCAAGAATCTGAAGATTTACTGCAAATGGATGAAGTTGAGGCACGATAATAGTGGTTATGTAATCTGCTGCCCTCATGGCAGGCAATACTGTCATACCATTACAGGTACTGCCGGGAGGGAAACAGGGATCTCTCAGGTCATAAAAACGGTTGCATGGCAGATAATGAAGTAATACCTTTCTGGTTCTGTCTTTCATTATAGCAAAGTTTAAGAAAGGTTCCTGTATAGACTGGGCAATACCTGCGCCGGGAGCCAGCGGATTTGGCCTGTATATGCCTCCTTCTGCATGCCAGTCATAGGGTATTAACATGGTAAATGCCTGTTCATTCTGTTCCATATATGGTTTAAATATGACAGGTTTCTGGTAAGGTTTTTCCTCATGTCTGTATGGATGTTGTGGCGCTGTATGAGTCTGTACAGGGGCCGGTGATTGCGAAAATTCTTCAGGCAGAGGAGCGCCACAGCCTGTACAGAATTTTATTACGCATTTCAGTTCATTTCCACAGTAAGGACAGAATTTTATCATTTTTTTATAACTCCTGAATAGAGTGTACCAAATAGTGAGTAATGAGTGGACAGGTTTTTACTCACTACTCACCACTCACTACTTACTGAATTGTTCCAGAGCTTTTTCCAGCAGAACAGAAGTCATTTTTCCTCTGTATTCCTGAGTAGATCTCAGATCAGATATGGGTTTTGCTTCTTTTTCTATTATCTGTCCCGCCTCTTTGATTATATCTCCGGAAATATGTTTACCTTTAAGGAAATCTGCTGTTTCTTTTGCCATAATTACAGTGGGGCCTACTGCACCCATGGCTATGTTTATATGTTCTATAGAGCCATTGTTTTTTCTGCCCCATAAAGCCAGTGATACCTTTGATATGGCCAGGGCATTTCTCTGGCCGAGTCTTACATAGGCTCCGAAATCTACTTTTTCTCTGGCTATTCTTATTTCTTTAATAATTTCCAGAGGTTTCCTCACTGTTTTCCCGGGGCCTTTAAAGAAATCCTCTATTTTAACCCATCTTTCGCCGGAAGCTTCCACAAGATGTATTTCTGCACCATGAACATAAAGAGGCGGTATCGAGTCTCCTGCAGGTGATGCATTCCCTATGTTTCCACCTATAGTGGCGCGATTTCTTATCTGAGGAGAACCTACATGGGAGCAGGCCTGAGTGAGTGCCGGAGTATATAGTTTAAGATCTTTATGTTTTTCTATCTCGCCATGTGTTGTAAGAGCGCCTATGGTAATATAATCTTTATCTATCTGTATGCCTTTTAATTCGGATAACCCGCTTATATCAATCACAGTAAATGGCCATGGCAGAAAATCATCTTTTATTCTTATAAGCAGATCCGTTCCTCCTGCAATAAAATAAGGATTTTCTACAGGTGGAAGACCGGATAAATCATTTAAGCTCTTCAGTCTTATAACAGGAAACCTTCTCATGCTGCTGAACCTCCTTCTGAAGCTTTCTGAATGGCAGATACTATTTTAGTGTATCCTGTACAGCGGCAGAGATTGCCGGAAATTCCACGTCTTATCTCTTCTTCCGTAGGAGATGGATTTTCATCTAAAAGAGCTTTTGCGGAAATAATCATACCCGGTATACAGAAACCGCACTGTACTGCTCCTTCTTTTATAAAAGATTTTTGCAATGAATGTAATTCTCTGCCATTACTTACTCCTTCTATAGTCAAAATTTCTGTACCTTCAAGCTGCGAGCCGAGAACAAGACAGGCGTTTACCGCTTTCCCGTTCATTAACACGGTGCATGTCCCGCACTCACCTTTACCGCAGCCTTCTTTTGTTCCTGTAAGCTTCAATGTATGTCTCAATATTTCCAGCAGAGTCATTGAAGGATCTATAGAAATATGTTTTTTTTCTCCGTTAACTATAAAGTTAAGCTCTATCAGTTCTGACATATATATCTCCTTTCTTTTTCAGTGACCAGTGACCAGTGACCAGTGAATAGTATTTTGTTATGTACTAAATTGATTCACCCTTTACTTTTCACTTTTCACTCTCATTGCTTTATATAATTTTTCCGGTGTTATTGGCAGCTCTTTTATTCTTACCCCTGTTGCATGACTTACTGCATTTGCTATGGCAGGAGCAACCCCCAGTATGGGAAGTTCTCCGAACCCTTTCGCGCCGTAAGGGCCATCAGGATAGGTATGTTCTACTATAATAGGTTCTATTACGGTACTGTCAACAGCTGTAGGAATAATATAGGTGGAGAAATTAGGGTTTATCATTTTTCCCGCTTTATCATATATCAGACCTTCTGTTAAAGCGTAGCCCATGCCCTGCACGATGCCTCCCTGAATCTGTCCTTCTACCAGGATTGGATTTATTGCCTTACCTACGTCATGAGCAGCAGTTACTTTCAGTACTTTTACAGTTCCTGTTCTCATATCTACTTCTACCTCTGCAATATTTGTAGAATAAACATAGGTAAAATAACACCATCCCTGGCCTGTTTCTTCATCAAATGTGGTATGTGGCGCCACAAACCAGCCCTGTGCGGCAAGATGAACGTCTTTTTTTAATGCTTCTTCTATAACTTCTTTAAAGGTTGTTCTGACAGAAGGATTCTGTTTAAAATATATATGGCCATTATCCCATATCAGTACCCTGGCCGGTAAGTTAAGCATATTTTCTGCTACTTTCTCAAGTCTTTCCCGTAACTGTCTGCATGCATCCTTTATGGCATTACCTGACATAACCGTAGACCGGGAAGCTACTGTAGGGCCACTATCGGGAACTCTGGTGCTGTCTGTTTCAAGCATATATATATCTTCATAGGATACTCCCAGGGCTTCTGCCGCAATCTGAGACAGTACTGTTTTCATGCCCTGTCCCATTTCTGTAGTACCTACTGCAACAGTTATGGAACAATCTTTATTTATTTCTACAAAGGCTCCTGATTTCTCATATTTTCTTCCTCCTGCCCCCAGGGATACACCGTAAAATGATGAGGAGATACCTATTCCCCTCCTTTTATTTCCTTTATCCTGTTCATAGAGGATTTTCTTCTGCTGCCATTCAGATTTTTTCCATGTTTCATTTATTGTATCTAAAAGTCCCACACTTGTTTCCAGTTTCTGTCCCGTAGCAGTTTCATCTCCAGCTTTAAAAGCATTTCTTCTTCTTATTTCTACAGGATCTATATTGAGTTTTTCAGCTAGAATATCCATCTGTGCTTCATGGGCTAAAATTAACTGGGGCTGACCGAAACCTCTGAAAGCTCCGCAGTGAACTCTGTTTGTTGCTACTGCATAGCCGTCTATTTTTACATGTTTACATCTGTAAGGGCCGGAACTGTGTATAAGACCTCTCCACAGAACAATGGGACTCAAGGTAGAATATGCCCCTCCGTCCATGTAAAAGGTTACTTCTATTGCTGTAATTGTGCCGTCTTTTTTTGCTCCTGTTTTATATTTTATAAGACTGGGATGCCTTTTGGTGGAAGTAAGAAAATCTTCTTCTCTCGTAAGAACGAGTTTTACAGGTCTACCTGTAAGAAAAGCCATAAGTGCCACGTTACCTGCATAGAGTGAAGGTATATCTTCTTTACCTCCAAATCCCCCCCCTGTAACAGCCTGAATTATTCTGACTTTGTTCAATGGAAGGCGGAGAATGTTCGCCACTCCTTCCTGAACATAAAAGGGACATTGCATTGAACCATATACGGTTATTGCTCCATCATGGGAAGGTACTCCGATCATACCGTTTGTTTCCAGATAGGAATGTTCCTGATGGGGGGTACGATACTCATTTTCTATAATAATATCTGCTTCTTTGAAACCTGTTTCTACATCGCCTTTTCTTATTTTGTAGTATTTATGGATATTTCCGTGAGGGTGAAGTTTCGGTGCATCTTCTCTTATACTTTCTTCTATTGATAAAACAGGGGCTAACTCTTCATATTCTACTTTTACACGTCTTGCCCCTTCTTCCGCAGCTTCCTGTGTTTCTGCTGCCACATAAGCAACAGGTTCACCGTAATATCTTACCACATCTTCTGCCATATAGGGCATATCTTTTCTCACTATAGGAACAAGATTTTCGCCCGGTATGTCATGGGCTGTAATAATTTTTACTACACCTTTAACCTTTTTTGCCTCATTAATATCAATAGATATTATTTTGCCATAGGCTACTCTGCTGTATACACCTCTGGCTATCAGCATATTGTCAAAGTGCATGTCATCAATATATTGTGCTGTGCCTGTTACCTTATCCAGGGCATCTTTTCTCTCCACACTTTTACCTACAATACTCATATGTGTACCTCCTATAACCTTTATATGACTGTTCTGGAGATTAATTTCGTAAAAGATTCGATTATGCTTAATATTATATCAAAAAGAGGTTTTTATGTATATATTTTTACTAACGGATTGTGTTTAAAAATGACAGGTGATTTTATATACAAAAGAAATTTAT
>JAKPQU010000436.1 GCA_029555925.1 Bacillota bacterium | reverse complement strand
AAGTCTCAATTATTCCGGCAAGCACCAGGAGAGTTGTAAGCTCGGGATGCATCCATTCCCTGGAATCAGACTTCTCCCAAAAAGCCAGTATTCCTGTAAGATGCAGCTCCCTGGTTAAGGGGACGAGGAGCAGAGTTCCTGACTTTCGTTTATCAAAAATTTTCCTGATCAATCCGTGGATCTCATGTTTTCGAAGTATTTTCGGCTTATTGCTCTTTAATTCTTCAAATATTGTAAAGAAAGTGTGGTCATCTCTTAACACTTCTATCTCATTTCCGAAAAGAAAACCCTCATCAGCTGACCAGAGATATCTTTCATATATTCTGAATGGGGCTATGTTCTCATCAATCTCCAGATATGATGAATACTGGACATTCATCACCTTTCCAACTCTGCCGATCACGTACTGCAGTTGTTCATTTGGATGCTGCCCTAAATGATTGGACCTTACGATTTCATTGATAAGATCATGGAGCATGTTGATTCTGCTTTCTTCAGGGCTCATGAGAACTTCTGCAGTTATGTCACAACCGGAAAAAAAGAAGAAGTGCCCTGATTTTTCATCGGAAAATGGTATTATTATGGCTATTAAATTCCGTTTCTCACCATCGGCCGGAGAGATCGTAATTTTTTTCCAGGCAGATGACACGATCCCTTCATTAATATTAATAATCTCTTTTACAGCAGGAGAGAAAGGACTGTCTTCTGAAAATATATTGATCTTTAAATCCCTGCTACCGGGGGGGATATGAAAAACTTTTTTAAAATAGTCATTTGCCAGGATGACCGTACCGGTAAAGTCAGCAATGCAGGCAGGACCTGGGGCATTCATTAGAAGAGAAACGAGTGCATGTGAAATTTGAACATCATATCCAGAATTTTTTTCGATGCTCAATCTGTATCACCTGTTCTATTATCAGGGAGAACATATTAATAAATATATCAGAGAAAACCGTAAAGATAATCCCTTGAATTAAATGTTAATAAGCCATATAATAAGTGCAAGTTATGGAAAAAGAAAACTCTGAACCTCAAAAAATAAAACCTGTAATAGTTGAATTGGAACTTTCACGTGATTTACTGCCGGGTGAAATATCTGTTCTCAATGCTCTGAATAAAAAATATTCTGATAAAGAGATATCCCTTACCTTTAATGATAAGACACTTTCCGCAAGACTGGTCAGACTGGATCCTGCAAATTATGAGAGATCGATAAATGAGTATATCAGCCGGGCAGACCTTGCAGGTACATACGAAGAAGAGAAAAACCCCTTCTTATTATTGCTGGCGAAAATAAACGCGATCGGAAGTTATGGGATAAGATACGGCAAACGGGTTTATGCCGGTTATGCAGATGAAAGAAAGGTAACTGGAAGGAAAGAAAAAGCGAATGAACGTGGGTCATTTTTTTATGCAGAAGACAGTTCATTCTCTACTGCGATAAATCCTTTCCCACCGGAATATTTAGATCAGGTTATCTGTGATGACAGCGAGGAGTTTTTATCCCGTCTCCCTGATAAC
>JAKPQU010000430.1 GCA_029555925.1 Bacillota bacterium | reverse complement strand
TGGAACGTTTATAACAGTTACAGCTTATATCATGCTACTTTACATTATAATTCAATAAAATATACCTGTGCTGCCGTGATATTTTTTTCTCCGGAACACCAGGCAGGCAGACTACTATGTCTAAAGCTAAATAGTATTAGACGTATAATTCTGTTAAACAGTTATCATAGTAATTCCTGTTATTTTTTATACTCTCATAAAAAAATTAATTTCCGCTAATATTTATCTTTTCTCATTTTGTAGTGATAATAAGTCATTAGAAATTTGAGGAGGTCCGGCAGAATGTATTACTGTAAAAACTGTGGCGTACAGCTTCCAGATTATGATGTAGACCCTCGGACAGCTATAGGGCGATGTGGCAGTTGCTGTGCTGTAATAAGTTTCAGAGAACATCCGAATTTTCGCGGAAGAGTTTTTGCAGATCAGGAAGATTATGAAACTGAAGCTTCTTCTGAACTTGCAGTTACGGATAAAAAAAGAACCATGAAAGTTCCCATGCCTGCCAGCATAACGGTGGAACAGATGGGCAGACAGCTTAGGATTACCAGGAAATGGTATAATGCTTCTTATATATTTCTGGCTTTTTTCTGTACCTTATGGGATGGGTTTCTTATTATATGGTATTCTGCGGCCATAGCTGCTTTTTTAAAGAACCCCGGCTCGGCTGCTATTATGTGTCTTTTCCCTCTTATTCATGTGGCAGTGGGAGTGGGACTCACCTATTCTACTATTGCAGGTTTTTTAAATAAAACCTTTATAGATGTAAATGATTATGAATTGTCTATTTCCCATGCACCTGTACCATGGACCGGCGCACAGAAGATAACCTCTGCTCAATTAGAACAGCTTTACTGCCAGGAACATATCAGCAGAGGTAAAAATGGCATTACCAGAACGTACAGTGTAAATGCCATTTTAAAGGGAGATAACAGAAAAGTTACATTGCTTTCCGGACTTAGTGAGCCGGAACAGGCTCTTTTCATTGAACAGGAAGTGGAAACACACCTGAATATAACTGATCGTCATGTACCGGGTGAAATGAAATAAAATTTTATTGAGATGAGCATAAATAAGTCATATATTCTCTCGTGACCAGTGACGGGAGGAAAATTTTTATTACATGC
>JAKPQU010000424.1 GCA_029555925.1 Bacillota bacterium | reverse complement strand
CCTCAATAACAATAGAACTGCTATGGATATAATATATTAAAACCCTTCTGCTGTCAACATTGTGCCTGATTCTCCCTGTTCTGTATATTTCTATCAGCCAAGGTACGCTGACTCAGAATAGGATCATTCTTTCTTATCGGAGGATTGGTCTATATAGACCTTTTCTCCCGGTTTAACCAAGCCCAATTGCTCCCTGGCCATTTTTTCTATATACTCAACAGAAGTTGCATTATTAATCATTTCCATCAGCCTGTCGTTGTCATTTCTGACAGCTTCTATTTTAGAGATTTCATTTTGCTCTGCCTTTCTTAGGTCATAAATTGTAAGCTGCTGATTGACTATTGTAATGGCAGCATAAACTATAAAAGCAATCATGAATATATTCTTAAGCCTTAGCTTCCGCTTTTTCATCCGCATCGCCTCAAACCTTTACTAATATAGTATGTACAACTTTTTCACATATTACTTTAATTTCTAAGTAAAAATCAAACGCTTCAACTGATTTTGCAATGATAAATCTTTTTCACGGCATATTCAGCATTATTAATATTCGACGGTAGTCAGGAAAATCCTTTGTTACTGTTATCTTTTCTCTCTTTTCTTTTCACTATAAGCTTATAGTACTTTTTTGAGTCATATATTACTTGTTTCGGCAATCCGCATACTTTTCTTAATCTGTTTTTTTTCTTTCCCAAGATACGTATCAAGCTGCAGCAGCACCTCTTTGTAAATGAATAGGCCAGCTTTAAGGGCAGGGCCAGGATACTGTTGGTTTTCATAAAAAAACTGCTGATACTCTTATATAATAAATGAAACAGCCCTGATGCTATCCTCCCAAGGAGTTTTTCATACAAATAGAACCCGACCAGAAATCCAATAAGTACATAACTTCTTATTTCTCCATAGCTGCTGGAGAAAATCGCCCATATTACAACTGCGAATACTGAGAAAAGAAACAGTATGTCCCATAAGGAGGTAATCAGTCTTTCAGTTTTTTTTCTTCCTCTTATAACCCTGTAAATATCATATAGAACTCCTATGATTATTCCGCCATATAACGAATATAAAAATACATAGCTCTGGAATTGAACAGTTTCCACTGAATGACCTCCTCAGTTACTTGCTTTCATATATGAACAATA
>JAKPQU010000357.1 GCA_029555925.1 Bacillota bacterium | reverse complement strand
ATAGTAAAATCAAGAAAATACATGGATCTCATGGAAGGACTTGAAAAAGAACCGGAAGAGACTGCCATCCTGGAGGAACTTAATATTGCTTCCATTGATTACCTGAAATCGATAGAAGGTAAATTCAGAATAAAACCTTATAAGACGGGAATTAAATCCATACTTGAAAAATGGATTTTTAAATAAAATAGCAATCAGCAGTCAGCTATCAGCTATCAGAAAAAATCAATAAAAAGCTGATAGCTGATAGCTGATAGCTGAAAGATAAAAGACATGTCTTCAAAATATCAATATTTTACCTACACAGTAGAAGTGCTGTCTCCGACTCATATAGGTATTGGAGAAAAACTCAGGGAAAGAGAGTATTTTGTTTCTTCAGGTAACTTATATGCCATAGATATAAAAGAGTTTTTATCTTCTATTTCCGAAAGAAAAGATCCGGAAAATTTTATAAAAACCCTGTCAGACATAAAATGGGACACTTCAAAAGAGAATTTATATAAATATATTATACCATGTAATTATAATCCCCAGGAAATACTGACTCATATAAAATCCATCTATCATGAACCTTACATGACAGGAAGTTCTATTAAAGGTGCTATAAGAACATGTCTCCTTCAGGAATTACTTTCCTCAAAGGAAAGAATAAATTTCGGCAAAGAAAAACTAAAAAAGGCTTTTAAACAATTATCAGGTCAGGAAAGAAAAAAAATATCTGTACAGATAAGCAGTGACATAGGTGGAGAGGTAGACAGATATGTATTCGGCGGTAAAAACGGATACAGTTCTCTCAGAGCCCTTCAGATATCGGACACAGGTTCTATCCCTTCTTCTTCCTTACAAATATCGGAGATAAAAGTAATGTCAGCCAATTTAAAAAATGGACTGACATGGAAAAAATTCAAATTATATATTGAAACAATAAAACCTTCCCGGGAGGAAGAAAAAAAATTGGAAGGAACTATAAAAATAGACAATTATCTGTTACAGGGTATACCTGTACTATCTGAAAGGCTTGGATACACTGATCAAAAAGATGTTATAAAAAATTTCTCCCAACTGTGCAGAAAATACAGTAATGAAAAAATAAAAAAAGAAATAAAATTCTTCAATGACTGTGAACTGAAGGAATTAGCCATCTGGTATAAAAAGCTTGAAGATTTAAAACTTGCAGAAAATCAATTTCTTCTTCAGGTAGGATGGGGTACAGGATTTGAAAGTAAAACTGTTACTCACACCTTTTCGGAGGATATGGAAAATATACGTCGTTATTTCAGCCTTGGCAAAAGAAAGATAAGAATCCATTTATTATGTGACAGTGAAGTTTCAGCAAGTTATACTAAAAAAGATACATATTTCTGCCCTGCCTGCAGGATTGACCAGCTTGCCTGCGGGGAAACAATAGTTATACCATTTCCTAAAACAAGAAGAATAATATTTTCTGAAGGTAAACCTTTATATCCTCCTGGATGGATCAAAATTTCAGTAAACAGAGAACGGTGATTCTATATGTCCTGAGTTACAAATACATGAAGAAGGGAAATATTTTATAATAGAGAATTTTATTTAAGGGTGATGGGTGAATATACGTGATTAATAAAAATAACCGTTCACTGATACCTGATAACTGGTTACTGGTTACTGTTCACCGGTAACTGGTCACTACTCACAGACAGGCATGACCGGAGAACGGTCACAACAATGAGAATTTGTTCCTCCCGTCACGCGTTACGCGTTACACGTAACGATTCTCATATAAATAATAATTAATAAAGAGGAAATAATTATGAAAAATATTATTATAGGCAGTGACCATGCTGCATATGAAAAAAAAGAAGAGGTAAAAAAAATTCTCACGAACCTGAATATAGAAGTCAATGATATTGGAACTTCATCGAGTGAACATTCCGTAGATTATCCTGATATAGCACAGAAAGTTGCCGGTGAAATTTCAATAGGTACTTTCAGTAGAGGTATTCTGCTATGCGGCTCAGGTATAGGCATATCCATAGCGGCAAATAAATTTCCTTCCGTAAGAGCGGCCCTCTGTTACAGTAAAGAAGCTGCACGGCTTTCACGGGCCCATAATGATGCAAATATACTTGTTCTTCCCGGAAGACTCCCCCTGGAAGATGAACTGGAAGATATACTCAAAACCTGGCTGGAAACGGATTTTGAAGAAGGACGTCATACAAGACGAATTGAAAAAATAAAAACTATTGAAAACATGTTTTAACTATTTTGAGCTCGTTGCTGATCCGGCCTGCATAGAGGATTTAGGAAAAATCTGGATATCCAATGGATATTTATGTTGCATCTGTAGATGAAACTGCCCGGTAATGGAGATGAAGATGACAGTTTCTACGGAACATATAAATAGACTCTATAACAGACTCTTATTGCAAAGGAGAAAGAAAAGATTAAAGTACTATGGAAAATTGCCCTTTTTGTTCAACATCACTGAGTAAAAAGAAAAATTTTTGTTTTGAATGTAACAGTTTTTCAAGAGATGCTCTTTTTATGGATGAAGAAAGCCGTAAAAAAAGTAAATTTCCCTATGCCAGAAAAGAAATAGTGAGCTCTGTTATACCTGATCTGAAGAAAAGCCTTTCCGCAAAACCTTCTGATACGCAGAGCTTATTTAATCTGGCTCTTGCCTACCTTAACATTCAGAATTTCGAAGAGTCTGTTAAATTATGGGAAAAAGTCATAGAATTGAGACCGTCAGACAGTATTGCTATGAATAATCTCGGTGTATGTCACTTAAGTCTTGGAAAAAATAACTATGCAAAACTTGTATTGCAGAAAGCATATAAAATAGACAGTACATCACCTGCAATTAATTATAACATGGCGAGTCTCCACAGACTTGAAGGAGAAATAGAAAAAGCTATAATTTTCTATAAGGAATATGATCTTCAACGACCAGGCAATCCTTATGTAATGGAATTCATCAATCAGCCGGCAGATATAAAAGAAGATGCCACACTTATGAAAACAGTTGCTCCTTTTAAGATAGAAGAAAGTCCAAAAAAATCTCCGGTGAAAGGTGCTACAACTCTGGATGTAATATTCAGTACCTATAACAGTGAAAATCCTGAAGAGGCCTTTGAACTGCTTGCAGAACTGGATTTAAATCAAATAAAGGGACAGGAGCAGAAGTCCAGACTGGCTAAAATATTCTCCCAGAAAGGAAGCAGGAAAAATAAAGAAGAAAAACACCTGGAAGCAGCAGAGAACTATGAAATTGCTTTAAAATTAAATCCCAATCTACCATTACAGGGAAAAATAGGCCAGCAATATTTCAAGGCAGGAGAAAAATATTACAATGAACATCTTACGGAACATGCTGTTGAAACGCTGGAAAAAGCAATAAAATGGGATAAAACATCTCCTGCCAGAACACTTCTTGATAAAATTGCCCCGGGAAGAAGTCAAAAAATTGATAGTGACAATAAAGATAAGATAGAGAAACATGGGCAAGAAAAAAAGCAGGAAGAATCAGACCTGTCTTCCCCCAAAATTCAACCCCTCAAAAAAATAGAAAAAAAGGCTGTTCCTGCCAGAGCTGTTCATACAGGTGAAATTAATATAAGAAAAAGACTTATTTTTCTTTCTGTGTTCATCATCATTATCTCTACAATAGCGATACTGATAGGACTGAAATATTTTAAACATGATGACGGCTCCACATGGGACAGTAAATCTGAAGAATATTATTTTCAGGGTCTGAAAGCAGAAAAAGACGGAAACCTGGATGAAGCGATAAAACTTATAGAAAAAGCTCTGAAATTTGCTCCTGATTATGCCCAGGCCAGAAACCATCTGGGTCAGTTATATGATCGTCAGGGAAGAGAAGAAGATGCAATGAAACAATTTCAACTGGCTGTAAATATTAATCTGAATTATGCAGAAGCTTACGACAACCTGGCTTTAATATGCACAAAACTGGATCAGAAACTAAAAGCTATGGAATTCAGTCAACTGGCAAAGGAAAATTATGGTATAAAAAGTGCTGAAGTACACAGAGCACTGCAATATTATAATAATAACCAGATGACAATGGCTATAAAATCACTGGAAAAAGCAATTACTGTAGATCCGGAAGACCCGACCCTGCACTACAATATTGCTCTGGCATATCTCAAATCGGCACAGATAGAAAAATGCAGAGAATCTCTCAATAAGGCAATTAAAATAGCTGAAATAAGAGGAAACGAAGATTATATAAAGGCATTTTCCTCTGTACTGGCCAATCTGGAATCAGATGACCTGGTTGTAGATTTCATAGTATCAGGTCAGACTCCGGGGCAGGCTACTCAAAAGAGTCCTTTCCCCGAAGAGACTCCCGGTGAAGAATTAACTCAAACTCCTGTCAGAGAAAATACGTCAACAGTTTCTCTTCCTCCGCCTGATGAAGATCCTCAGGTAGCAGCAGTGGATAGTACTTACCTATTTTTTCAAAACATAGAAAATAAAAATTACAATCAGGCCTATTCCCTTTTAAGTGACGATAAGCAGAAAGCAACAACCCTTGAAAATTTTACAGATAAGTTCAAAGCTCTGAGTAAGATTAAAGTTTCCAGCGTGAGAATCCTTGAAACGTCAGATACATCTATCAGGGTCAAGGTTTATCTTACAGCGGAAAAATCAGGAGAAAACGGTTCCTATCTCGGAGTGTTCCAGGGTATTTACGTACTTTTATGGCAGAATGGGGGATGGAGAATAGGCGAAGGTGTAATAGAAGAAACTACCCTCAAGGGTGAAGATAATACGGGAACGTTTTAACAGTGACCAGTTATCAGCGATCGGTTCACTTTTTTCACTTTTCACGACTCACTAAAAACCTTCTCTTTACAATATAAGACATAAGGCCAAGAACAAGAAGACAGGCAATAATACAGGGATAATAATGAACCATTATATATTTTATTTCATTTCCGTATTTCCAGGCGAGTAATCCTTCAAAGAGATAACGAAATATTCTTCCTATAAATATACCTGCAAGGAAATTAGGAAATCTCCGGCAGACTATTATAGAGGTTATGAGGAAAAGCTTGAAAGGGAAAGGAGGAGGCACAACACACAGAAAGATAAAAAAAGGTAATTCATATTTTTCAATAAAATCTTTAAACCTGTTAAAATGTTCAATATATCTTTTTAGAAAAGTGTCTTTACCTTTTCTGACAGTGATATACATAAGAAGAAGGCCTGTAACGGATCCACATGTTGCGGCAAAACAGTTCAGAAATACTCCCGGTAAAGAGCTACTCATACATAAAGCTATTAAAACTCCGTCCATAGTTCCACTCATTGAAACAAAAGAGGAATCCAGAATATTGGCAATAAATAATCCTATGGCGCCATAATTATCTATAAAATATCTTATATTATCTATATATATCAATTCTTTCTGTAAAGTTCTCATGCCACGCATCACGATTATAGCATAATTATTCGATTTATGATAAAAACCTTTTCAGAATTTAATTATTTATCCAATTAAAAAAAATATATAAATAATCAGAGGCAAAATTATAATATGGAGAATATGTTATTTAAATTCAGCATGTTATAAAACATAATATCGACATAAAAATCCTCGCGTCACGCATCATGCGTAACGCATTACAAAAAGCGGGGAAAATTACTATGTTTAATAAAAATATTCTTATAGCCGATGATGATAAAGATTTTTTAGTGTTATATGAAGAACTATTTAAAGATTTTAATAGTATTAATAAAGATCATAATGACGATCTCACAGTAAAAACCTTTGATAACGGGCTCAAGCTGCTGGAATATTTTCATGACGAATATAAAAAAGGCAATAAAATTCCCCTCTGTATACTGGACATGAGAATGCCTGATATAGACGGCCTGGAAACAGCCGATTTATTGAGGAAAATTGATAATGATGTTATTATTATTATTATAACTGCCTATTCAGGGAAAACGTCCTTTGAAGACATAAAAGAAAAGTTAAATGAAGATATATATTATGTAAAAAAGCCTTTCAGCACGAAAGAACTTTACTGTCTTGTAGACTCCCTGATTAAAAGCTGGAATAAAAATTTACAGATAAAGGAAAGTCAGGAAAGATATAAAGAACTGGCAAATTCATTACCACAGATTATTTTCGAAACAGACCTGAAAGGAAACCTCACCTTTATAAACTCGGCTGCCAATTTAGTATATGGTTATACCGTAGAAAATGTCAGTAAAGGCCTTAATATATTTGATCTGGTCAGCAGTGAAGATAGAGATAGGGCCAGAGATAATATGCAAAAGACTATGAATGGGGAAGGTACAAATGGTAATGAGTACACTATTATTGGTAGAGATGGCACAAAATTCTCTGCCATATCTCACGCAAGTCCTGTTATATATAATGGTAAAACTACAGGTATTAGAGGGATTATCGTAGATATTACAGACAGAAAAAAGATGGAAGAAATACTTCATTACAGGCTTACAATAGAAGAACTTATTACTACCATATCAACCAGGTTTATCAATATTACTTCTACTGAGGTTACCAGAGAGATAAACCTGGCACTGGAATCAATAGGTACATTTATGGATGTTGACAGAAGCTATGTTAATATATTTTCACATGATATGGAACGAGTTAAGGAAGTCTATGAATGGTGTAACAAAGGGATTGGTTCGAGGGTAAAACAGATAAAAAACATGTTTATGCAAAACTATTTATGGACAGTTGAACAGCTCAAAAACGGTCAGTATATATGTGTATCAAGTCTGTCAGAGCTTCCTCCGGAAGCAGAGAAAGAAAAAACAAGCTGGGGAAAAGCAGAAGTTAAATCAATACTCGGTATACCCTTATATTTCAGCAATAAATTAGTGGGATACTTCATGCTTAATTCTGTAAAAAAAGAGAAAAAATGGAAAGAAGAAGATATAAGACTCCTTAAACTTGTAGGTGAAATTTTTATAAATGCTCTGGAAAGAAAAAAAAGCGAGGAAGCACTCACAAGATCTGAAGCAAATTACAGAATGCTTGTGGAAAATACAAGAGATATTATCTATTCCTATAATCCCGATGGTACAGTCAGATTTATCACACCACAGATCGCAAAATTAGGTTATAATCCGGAAGAAATTGTAGGACGTAAGATGATTGATTTTGTTCATCCCGATGACAAAGAACGTATACTTAATGAATTTAGAAAATTCATAGTAACAGGGAAAAGTTTTCCTACAGTATGTCGCCTTATAGGGAAAAAATCTGTCATACATATAGAAGAAATTTCTGAAATTATAAAAGATGAAAAAGGAGATATCGCCTACATTACAGGCGTCATAAGGGATATTACCGAAAGGATAAAATCAGAAGAAGAAAAATCAAAACTGGAGAAACAGCTTCGCCATTCTGATAAAATAAAAGCTATAGGTACACTTGCCGGTGGTATTGCCCATGATTTTAATAATATTCTGGTAGCCATACTCGGATATATAGAAGTAGCTATGTATAATATACCGGATGATAGCAATCTCCGGCCCTATATGGAACAGATGAAAAAAGCATGCCACAGAGCAATAAAGCTGGTAAAACAGCTCCTGACTTTCAGCCGTGAGACAGAAGGAGAACGTAATCCCATACAGTTAAGTTCTATTATAAAAGAAAGTCTTAAGATGCTCAGACCGCTGATACCTGCCACTATTGACATAAAACAGAACTTGAAGAATCCAGGTATAATAAACGGTGATCCGACCCATATATACCAGATAATGATGAATCTCTGTAAAAATGCTGCCGATGCAATGAAAGAAAAAGGGGGAGTAATAAAAGTCAGCCTTAAAGATATCGATACAGGTTCAAATATTGAAGAATTAAACCAGGAACTGGCACCGGGTAATTATATAAGATTAACAGTAAGCGATACCGGTCACGGCATAGATCAATCTATAAAGGAAAGAATTTTTGAGCCCTATTTTACAACAAAAAAAATAGGAGAAGGCAGTGGCATGGGGCTTTCCATAGTTCATGGTATTGTAAAAAGTTATGGAGGAGAAATAACAGTAGAAAGTGAGACAGGTAAAGGAACTTCTTTTAATATATTTTTCCCAAAAATAAAAAGTAATGAACATGTGGAAATCAAAGGAACTTCAAAACCTCCGGGAGGTAACGAAAATATACTTTTAGTGGATGATGAAGAAGATATGGTTGTCAGGGTATTAAAAAAAATACTGGAAGATCTCGGATATAATGTAGTTGCCAAATACAGTGGCAATCAAGCATTTAAAGTTTTTTGCGAAGATCCTGAGTGGTTTGATCTGGTAATAACAGATCAGACAATGCCCAAAATGACAGGAATTGAACTGTCTCGGAGATTACTTCAGGTAAGGCCTGACATCCCAATAATTCTTATATCTGGTTTCAGCCAGGTTATATCTTCAGAAATGATCAAAGAAATAGGAATAAAACAATTTATTACAAAGCCCTTTGAGATACAGGAACTGGCAAATATTATGAGAAAATTACTGGATGAACAGGCAAAAAATATATAATATCTACTTATTTTGCGTTTTCTGATCTATGTCAACAACTTCTACAGAATGAAGCTTTTTAGTTATAAATTCAGGTAATTTCAGAGCAGAACTTTGGTCCAGAGTATGAAATGCTTTACCAAGGATAGTTTTTATACCGCTCACCGGTGTGTCTTCATATTTCTGTTCATGTTCACCATTTTCTTGAGTGTCTTCTGAAATATTATTTTCTTCTTTTTCTCTTAAATCTTTATCATATGCTGTTTCTAATTTTCCCTCTCTCAGGAATTTAATTATATTTATACCGCACTCTGTACAGTATTTTGCTTTCTCTTTATTTAAATTCCTGCAAAAAGGACAGATCTGCTTCAGAGGACTTTTTTCTTCATCACAGACAATAACCTGTTCAGTGGAAACCTCTCTGTGTGTATGTTGAGATGTCAGTGCTTTTAGTAAAAAATTACCTGCTTCCGGTGAAATAGGAGTACCTCCTTCAAAAGCTTTCCTGATAGCCTTTTCCAGTTCTTCCCAGAGGGTTGCATCTTTTAATATATATCCCCTGGCTCCTGCGTTGAAACATTCCAGAAATTCTTCTTCCCTGAGATAAGCAGTTAATATTATAATCTTGGTACATGGCAACATCTGCATAATTTTTGCAGTAGCTTCCAGACCGTCCATTTCCGGCATTCTGAGATCCATTAATATAACATCCGGCTTTTCTGCCATCTCAAGAACAGTTTTTACCGCATCCAGACCATTATGGGCCATTCCAATAACCCTGATATCCGGGAAAAAATTTACCATACTGTTAAAACTCTGACATACGTCAAGATCATCATCAACAATAAGAATTTTTATATATTTATTCTGGAGAGAGTCATGTTTAATTTCTTTATCCCTTCTTATAAAAGTACCGGTTTTATATTTACTTCCTTTACCAAAATTTAAGGTATATAATTCCAGAAGATTTTGTTTTAAAACATTAAAATCAGAAAATCTATCTTTCACATTTCCCTGAAGGCATTTCATAACAATAATGTCTATGTCCATAGACAGAGCCGGTAACATTTCTCTTATAGAAGAATTTTTAAGAGGTTCATCAGGATACTTGCCTGTTAAAAGCTGATACATAATAACACCGGCGAGATAAATATCATTTCTTATATCCTGTTTGTCATGGGAGGTACCGTTTATCAAATTTCTCATAGATATTGTTCCGAAATCTACAAGGATTATTGATTTATCACTGGCCCTTACGATAAATTTATTCAATTTCAGATTACCGTATAACATGGTTTTATAATTATGCAAATAATCCATTATCCGGCAGATCTGTATTAACCACTGAATTACCTGCCGTTCGGATAAGGCCTTGTTGGGACTCTCTCTTAAAAGAACTTCAAGATTTTTACCTCTTATATAATCCATGATAATATAAAAAAAATCATCTTCTAAAAAATAGTCAGTAACACAGGGCAGGTTTGGGTGGCGTAAATCAGCCAGTAAAGAAGCTTCTTTTATGAAGGATTGGCCGACATGTATCTTTTCCTCGGCAGATAAATCCTGGAGATCTGCCATTATTTTAACAACACATGGCCTGTTTAAATTCAAGTCATAGGAAAGGAAAACAGTGTCTTCCGAAGATAAAGAGGTAATAATTTTATATCGATTTTTAAGAATCTCATCTTCCTGTTCATTGTTTGTTTCAAATGGACATCCGCAATTTTCGCAAAAGAGAGAATTCTCGGCATTTTCACTGTAACATTCAAGGCAATACAACAATTATCCCCCCGCATAATATTCTCTCAAATATCTTCTGAATTATAAAGTAAAATAACATTTACGTCAAGAAGTTTTATCCTATCCGTATCTGCAATTGTTCCTTTCAAATTCGGCCTCTTTCAGCTTTAAACTTATCTTTAACAATTCTTCAGTGAGACGATTAACGGTCTTTTCCATTTCCTTATTATTTTTCTCTAATTTCTCACAGTATTTTTTATATTTTGATACATCTCTTATTATTCCTATAGTGGTCCACTTATCGTCAAGCTTTACTGCAGTAATATATAGCTCGGCAGGAAATTCATGACCATTTTTTTTCAATGCGACAAATTCGCAGATTTTACTGGAAATCGAGTATTCTTCACCTGTATCTATTGTACTGATATCAAGTTTTTCAGATGTACTGTAAAGATTTGATGAAAGGAACATATGAAATTCTTTACCTTTAACCTCTTCATAGGAATAACCGAATATTCTTATGGCTGAATCATTACAAAAAACGATCCTCCCTTCCTCAAGTATAATAATTGCGTCCTGAGCACAGGAAACAAGACTGTGAAATTTTTCGTCACTTACCTTCAAGTCATTCGTCACTTTATTAAACTTAATTTCAAGGTTATTCAATACAGTTGAAGTAAAATACAAGAAAAAAACAAATACAATAAAATTTGATAAGAAAAATATAAGAAAGCTTAAAGAAACAGAATAAATACCTCCTATACGGCAGAAAAAACATAAGAGGCTCAGAAGGAAAGGCATAGAAAAAGATATAAATACGATATAACGTAACATATATGCTGCAGTATTATTACCGGTGAATATTTTCATAAAACCTCTATCCGGTCTGGCCAATATGGCTGAAATAGAAATAAATAGAAAAGATATAGCACTGTGGAATGCTACAGGTTTATAGAAACCTATAGTAAATAAAGAGACAATCCCAAATAAATAACCGATAATAGATAAAAAGGAATTCACTCCTACTATAAGTATTATATACTGAGCAGGTCTGCAACCGGAAGGTCTTTCCATGTCTAAAAGCATTATGGATATACCGAGCAACATAAAATTCAATGCAGAAGAAGGTGACATACGGCCCGGATAATGTTCAAAACCATAGTTCTGCTTGCATAATAGCTCATCAATGTATAGATTAACATTAAATAAATATTCACTTATCGTAATAATAGCTATAAAAAAAACAATAAAAGCACATATTCTACTGATATAATAAAAAGGAGGACTTACTCTTTTCGTCTGTATCATCCATAAGGATATGCCTGTAAGGATAAAAGAGAAAGCAGTATTGGCTGACATGGGACTGAAACTATGGTGAATAGGCATAAAGATTTCAAATTTCCATGTGAGGAAAACAAAAATACCGATAAAAAAAACAGAAAAAGCTGTAATTTCTGAAATTTTCTTTAATAAATTTTCATACGACGGTTCTCTGTCAACCGGTTCATTAAAATTTTTCATGTAAGACTAAAAAATATTTCTAAATACCGCACAGTAAATTAGCAACCATGTTATCAGCTTTTGCCTGGTAGTTAACCACGATGATTTATATGAAAATGATGAAGTTTGCACCTTCACTGGATGTTAATTTTCATATTTGGTTGTGACCGCTCCGGTCATGTCTGTTAGTTGGTAAACCGTAAAAATCTGTTCCTTCCATAACGCGTTACGAGTTACGCGTTACAATTCTCATATAAAGTTTTACGTCTGAATACAAATATTTCATTTTTCAGCCAATCGATCCAGTCATCAAAACCTTCACCTGTTTTGCTGGAAAGTGACAGAAGTCTGGTTTTAGGATTTATCCTGATAAACTCTTTTTTTAATCTTTCAAGATCATAATCGACGTAAGGCATAAGATCGATTTTATTTACAATCAATAAATTTGCCATCTGAAATACAGGAGGATACTTTAAAATTTTATCGTCCCCTTCTGTTGTGCTGGTCAACAGTACCGTAACATTCTCTCCCAGTTTATACCCTGCAGGACATACGAGATTACCGACATTTTCTATAAATATTACATGAATTGTTTCAAGCTTCAAACTTTCAAAGGATTTTTGTATCATAGCAGCATTCAGATGACAGCCTTTGCCTGTATTTATCTGCACAACCTGAACACCAAGTTTTTCTATTCTCAGAGCATCTACGTCAGAAGCGAGATCACCTTCTATGACTGCAACCGGTATATTACTCTTAATTCTTCTGATAGTTTCTTCTAAAAAAGTAGTTTTCCCCGCTCCGGGAGAAGCCAGTAAATTAACGACATATATTGATTTTTCGTCGAAATATTTTCTGTTCTGTTCTGCCAGTAGATTGTTGGCATTCATAATATCTGCCATTACAGGAACAATCATAATTCTATCTCCATATCTTCTAATAATATTTCCTGTCCCGATAATAATATTACATCTATGCTATTACACAGTGGACAGACCATAACCAGATCCTTTAATTTTGATTTACCGTTACATGATATGCATTCAATTTCAGGGTCACATTTTACAAAATCCAGTAATGCTCCCGCAGCTATTGTATTTTTACTGATTTCGTCAAAATAAAATGTAAAACATTCACTGTCTACCATACTCATTGAGCCGATTTTCAATTTCAAAGAAGTAATTTTTTTTGCACCGTATTTTTCTGCCTGTTCAAGAGCTATAGATATCATGTCCTGCGCAAGAGATAACTCATGCATAATCTATTTCCTCTAAAATCTTCTCCACAGCCAGAGGAACCGTTTCCTTCAGAGAAGAGGACACTTCCATAGAAAAATTATTCTCCACATATCCTATCTCTATACCAATTAATATGATATTTCGTGATATTCTATCAGCATAAAGCATTGTTCCTATTTTCAATACCTCGGCAATACCAAGTTGATGAAGGGAAATAATATTATCTCTGCTCATAGCTTCAATATCTTTACCTTCCAGTCTGTAAAGAACTCCTTTTCTATTCCCTGTTGCAACTGCATCTATTACTATTACTTTATCTGTATCCATGAAATAATCCAGAAGATCGAGGCCAAGAATTCTTCCTTCTACAAGTTCTACAGAAGGTAAAGACAGTTTTTTTAATTCCTCTATAACCAGCAGGGCAACTCCGTCATCTCCGGCTATTATATTGCCACAGCCAATAATTCTTGTATTCATTCTTAACTCCGTCAGGTGGCCGTGATGCGTTAAATAAGTTGATAGTTGAACGTTTAAGGTTTATAGTTTACCGAGGTGAGCATAAATAATACATATATACTCTCGTGACGCGTAACGCGTTACGCGTTACGCGTAAGTATCCCTTTCACTTTTCACGACTCACGACTCACCCTTCACTACTCAAGTTCTTTTATATATTTTTCCGCTTCCTCTTTATATTTACCATCAGGATCTATTTTCATATATTTTTTAAAATGAACAAGAGCTTTAAATATTTTCTTTTGTTCTTTGCAGATTAATCCAACCAGGAAATGGGTATCACCGTCTGAAGGGTTTATCTTTAAAATCTCCAGATAAGTATTAAGAGATAATTCCAGGTCACCTGATTTATAATATAGCTCTCCAAGTCTATCAAGTAATACAGTATCTTCAGGATTTTTTTCCAGTGCCACTCTTGTTTCTTCTATAAGTCTCCTGTTTTCTTCAGCCTTCCTGGCCTCAATCTTCTTTTTATCTGACATACCTTCTTCCACTGGCTCAGCTTCTTTAAATACCCTGGTTTTATATTTAGAATCACTATCGTCATCATAACCTTCAAGCTCTTTTATGTAATGTTCGGCTTCTTCTATTAATGAGCTTTCTTTATCTACTTTTTTACATAATCTGAAATGACGGAGGGCTTTTAATATATGCTTTTTATCTCTGTAGATTAAACCAAGATTAAAATGAACTTCCGAGGATTCTGGATTCAATTCAAGAGCTTTTCTGTATAGAGAAGCTGCTTTTTCTAAATCACCTTCTTTATAATAAACCATTCCGAGTTTATTATGAAGGCCACCATCATCAGGAGAATTTTCAAGTAACCTCTGGTAATAAATCACCTTTTCCTCAAAAGATTTATTCTCTATCTGTTCAACAGATTCTATTTCCAATAGTGGTGCAGGAGAAAGAAGGTCACTTTTTTCTTGAATTTTTTCTTCCCTCCCGGGTAACGTTTCCTTATCCAGTAGTTCTTCCTTTACCGGCAATTTTCCTTCCTTTTCTTCCTTTACCGGCACTTTTTCTTTCTTTTCTTCCTTTACCGGCACTTTTTCTTTCTTTTCTTCCTTTACCGGATTTTTTTCCTCTTTCCCTATTATTTCTTTCTTTACTTTTTCTTCCTTCATCGGTAATTCTTCTTCTTTTTCCGGTGTTTTTTCTTCTTTCCTATGGGTATCATCATGGGAAATTTCCGTTTCAACATTCAGGCTGTTCCATCTTTCAATAAGAATTCCTATATATTTTCTGGCCTCTTCTGCAAGACCTTCACTGGATGCAAAGGCTATACATTCATTTAAATGTAATAAAGCTTCATTAATTTTATATTCGTTTTTTGCCTCTTTTTGAGTATCAAATTCATGTATAATAAGTCTGGCTATATTCATATGGGCTTCAGCACAGGTCGGCTCTACATTGAGAGCCTGTAAAAAATTCTCCAGAGCAGCTTCATAATTACTCTGGATGACATATTTTTCTCCTGCCTCATTGTAACACAGTGCAACCTGAATTACTTCATCCGGTTTATTCGGATATATAGATTTCTGATAATTCCAGGTTTCTATTTTCTGAATAGCTTTATCTATTATCATCTTCATGCTGATACTGAAGGTTCCTTCTTTTTTCCTTGCATCCTTCAAATATTCAATTGCTCTGTCATTACCGGATTCTCCAAGTGCTATAATGGCATATTTTCTGATCTGAGGATTTTCATCTTTCAACATTTTCAAAAGATAAGATAAAGATTCCTTATATTTAACTCTGGCCAGAATATCCAGAACAGCAAGCTTTACAGAAAGTTCATTGTCTTTTAATCTCTTCATCAAAGGTAAAAATGCCCGGTAGTCCTTATGATTTGCGAGTAAAATAACGGCTTCTTTTCTTATAACCGGATCATAATCGTCAAGTGTATCAATAAGTGTGGATACAGCTCTTGTGTCGTTACTGTTTGACACGCTATTAATAGCTTCCAGTCTGGTTTTCTGCTCGGGAGATTTTAGCTGTACAAGAAACATATCAAATTCACTGAAGGTTTTTGTAATATATAGCTCCTGTTCTGTTTTATCTTCATATGATACTGCGTCAACAGGTTTTTTTTCTATTACAGGTTCTGCCGGCAGTTTTCCCAGTGGATTGCCACATTTTTCACAGAAATTTGCCTTTGTATTATTCACATTTCCGCATTTAGAACAGGGTTTACCTTCTTCTACAGCTTTTATTTCTTCCC
>JAKPQU010000345.1 GCA_029555925.1 Bacillota bacterium | reverse complement strand
GTTTCATAACTATCCATACATAATGACCTCGTAATGTGTAAAGCATAATGCGTGATGCCCATAGGATTAAACCCGTCACGCGTTACGCGTTACGCGTCACGACGATTTAAATTCTGATAAGTTATGAAATACACTATAAATAAGGCAAATTATTTTTCTTCTCCAGAGCCTGTCAGGCAGAAGCTGATAAATGGTTACTAACAGACATGACCGGAGCAGTCACAACCAAATATGAAAATCAACATCCAGTGAAGTTGCAAACTTCATCATTTTCATATAAATTTACCTGTAGCGGTACTTAATATAAGGAGGAGTTTGATTGTGTACAAATATCTAATATCTATAATTATAATAATAATGTTATGTATGGTATTACCTGCAACGGCCCAGGACGCTATTTACCAGTATGGTAAAATCATTGATGATATGGACTCTGCTGAAATTCATCGGGAACAGAGTGATCTTTCTGAAGTTCTGGACACAGTAAATAAAGGTGAATATTTTCTTATACTCTCAATAAAAGACGGATGGGCGAATATTATGACCCTTGAAAACGTAACAGGTTATGTTCATGACATATCCGTCAATGTAAAAGGTAAATCCTGCGGCATAGGTACCATAAGTACTGATAATACTTTACATGTACCTATCTACATGGCCCCTTCCTTTGGTTCTCCGAGAAGTGATGTAGTTACGGATGGCGACAGAGTAATAGTTATCTGCTATGCCAGTGACGTAGGCATTGATGAAATGGGTAATATAATAGTTACCAGATTTGGCACAAGAGGTTATCTAAATTCCAGATATTTAAGAACTTATTTTCCTAAAGAATAATTAATGACATTTTTGTATGGTTCCTATAAAAGCTGGCTGCTGACAGGTGAACGATTACAATTAATCAGAGTTGGAACAGGCAATGGCGCATGTTCCCGCTTTATGTGCTAATTCTTTTTATTAATAGCCGATAATTTATCCGCATATTTTTCAAAATATTTCTGTGCCACATCAGGCATATGGCTGTTATAAAAATTAAACATTTCTATATAATAATCATCTGACAGGGCAATTTTTTTATCATCTTTAAGAGCAGGAAGGTCAGATGATTTATATTGATATATATACCTTAAATTATTGTCACCGCTCTCCAGATACAGACTTTTAGGAGCGGAAAATTCCAGTACAGGCATATCATCTGTATTGAACAGAATAGAACTGTAATCTATATCGACGGGTTTCGTGACATAATGAGTAAAAATCATATCAGGTTTATTAATATTAATAGATTCCATAGAACTTCGGAAGGATTTATTATGTTCATAACGTTCTTTAAATCTTTCGTAATCAAAAACAAGAGGTTTCTTTGAACCGAGAAGAAACATATCCGTATCTTTTCCGCGCCATACAATACCTTCAGGAAATACTGAATAAAAAGTATTTATGATCATATCAATATCCCTGTGATTCATCTTGGCAAGATGAAACCACTGAACCATGATGCCATCGGGTTTCAGTTTACTGTTACATATCTTATAGAAGTCTATTGTAAAAAGATTTCCAATACCTGCTATCCATGGATTGGAAGGTTCTGAAATAATTACATCATAATTTTTCTGAGAAGCCAGCATGGCATTCCTGCCATCATCAATAGCCACATGTAATTTAGGATTCTCAAGAACATTACCATTAAAATCTTTAAAATAACCGGCTGCTTCAACTACTGCAGGCTCTATTTCCGCACATTCCACAGATGAGACTTCAGGGAAATCCGTTACCGCTTTGCATGTTACGCCGCTTCCCAGTCCTATTATAAAAATATCCTTCGGATTTTTATGATATAACACGGGCATATAACCTAACAATAATTGTGTCGGCATATCAATAGCCGTAGATGCATCGGTTTTACCGTTAACTCTTAAGATAATGGTATTAACAAAGTCGTATACCGATACGGTACAGCTTATTCCATCTTTCTGAAAAACCAGATATTTAATCATTAATTCATCGAAATATTTTTTCCCTTCTGCTCCTGCTTTACTGTATTCCTTATTATATATATCTCCGTACAGGGCCGAACCACTGCTCATTATAGTAGGATTCCAGGAGGGAATATAATTTAATAAAAGAATAAACAGTATCATACCTGCAATACATGTCAATCTTGCAGTTAATCTCTTACTGCATGTGTACAGTAATAATACTCCTGCAGTCATATTAATTAAAACACCTATCTTTAAACTATTCTGTACACCGATAAAAGGAATAAGGATAAAACCTGTCAGAAAAGACCCAATAATACATCCGAGTGTATTAATGGCATATATATCGCCGATATGCTTTCCTATCTTTTTAATACTCTGAGTATATATCTTCCCTACAAGGGGAAAGACAAAACCCATTATGGTAGTAGGTATTAACATAACAAGAAAACAGAAAAAGAAGTTGGCCAGTAAAATCATATTATAGGAACCTTTTAACCTGGGAAAAAAGTATATGACATAAAGGGGTATTCTGCCCAGGAGTGGAATTGTCATAAGACAGGCAAGACTTATCAGTATTTCTAACCAGCCGAAGGATAAAACACTAAAATCCTTTCTTCTGGATAAGAAACTGTATATCATACTGCCCAGGGCTATACCGAATAAAAAGGTGGCAAGCATGGTGGAGAAAGCATAGGTGGAACTGCCAAGAGCCAGTGATATAGCCCTTGTCCAGGCAAGTTCGTAAATCATAGAGCCAAAACCGGTAAAACAAAAGATTATAAAGATAAGCCATGCCATCTTATCTGTTTTCTTCTCCCTGTCTTCCTCTCCTGTTTCTTTTGTTGCAGACGATACATTTCCGGCACCTCTATTTAAAGTGTATACCAGAAAACCTATAGCAATATTTGTAAAAGCAGCCATGTGAAGGGTTCCTGTTATACCAAGATTACTGATCAAATAAAAACCTGCCAGTATAGTACCAAAAACAGCACCGGCAGTATTAATAAAATAAAGAAATCCCAGCTTTCTGCTCAATTCCTGTGAGTTTATTATGAGAAATTTTGATAATAATGGCAGAGTACCTCCCATACAAAAAGTCGGAACGATCAATACTATCATGCAGAGTATAAAACGAATGATACTTATTGTATAAAAAGGCAGATAGGAAAATTGCAGATATATCGATTCCACAATATTAAACAGTACAGGTGTAAAGAGACAGTATATACCTATAAAAGTCTCCAGAAAGCCATACATCAAGAAATCAGGAGAACCGCCGATTTTTCTGAATATATGTTTAATTTTACCGTCAGAATCTGCCCACCTGCCAAGAAAATAGCTCCCGAGAGCCAGCCCTCCCATAAAAGCAGTTATAACTGTGCTTATGGCAAAGGTTGTATGTCCGAATATAAGGCCCAGCATTCGCCCCCATAGAACCTGATAAATCAGTCCGCACATTCCGGACAGAAGAAAACATAAACATAGATAAACAAATATTCTTTCAATAAATTTTTGTCGATCATTCATATATTAAATTTTCCATCGATATTTATATTTAACTGCCTGTCCACTTCTATCTTGAACTCATCAAGCTTTTGTAATATTTTGCTTATTTCAAGTTCCATAACTGAAAACCTCCTGAAAATTTTATATATAACTTCCCATCACCCATCATTCTTCACCTATCACCACCATCACTCTTCACCCTTCCCTAATAATATATTATATTTATAATTCCTTCTTCTCCTGCAAATACTACTTCAACTATATATGTTTCTATTTCTTCCATACTATTAAACTTACGTGAAGACTGTTCAAAATTATACCCTGAAGCATCTCTATATATATCAAAACATTCATAATCATACATAGACGTTAATTCTACAGTGGCAACAATTTGCTTTTTTTCTGCAAGCATTTCGTCTGTAAACCATATAAATATCTCTTTATGAACGGCTGTTTTGTCAGTATTAAGAAAAACTCTTCTTTCACCTTCATATGTTCTGTGTTTGCTATAAGGTATAATTTTTTTTCTCATGCTTTTATCTTCAGAAAAGCGATTAATTTTTTGTATTATATTATCTTTTTCAAGAGACTTTTCCCCTGATTGGGCAGATGCCAGTGGGTTTTCATGTTCAAAACATAATTTTTCAGAATACCTGTCAAGCTCTTCTCTCATAGCTCTGGCATTTTCATACCTGTCTTCCGGGTATCTTTCTACTGCACGGGCAACAATACGCTCCAGCTCTTCTGATATATTCTTATTAATATTTCTCAAAGGTTCGAAATAAAAAAAATTTACAGGCACTATTCCTGTCAGTAAACAGTGCATTGTTGCTCCGAGAGAATAAATATCTGTCCTTGGTTCAGGTTTGCCGGCAAATAATTCCTCCGGGGCATACTGAGGTGTTCCTATAGCTGTCATTGTAAGGCCGGGAGTTATTGTTCTGGCGAGTCCCATATCTACAATTATTATTTTGTTGTCAGAATCTCTGAGCATTACATTCTCAGGCTTTAAATCACGATATATTAAAGGAGGAGATTGATTGTGGAGATAATCCAGGGCATCTAATATCTGTTTTGTCCATTCAATTACAAGGGCTTCAGGAATTCCTTTTCCCTGGTAATCTTCCGTCATTATCATATACAGATCCTTGCCTTCAATATAGTCCATGACAAGGTAATAACGATTATTTTCAATAAAAGCATCCTTTGAAATAGCCAGATTGGGGTGAAACAGATTATGAAAAATTTCTTTTTCTCTTTTAAATCTAATATCCAGATATTGCTGTTCTTCAGGCGTATTACAGGCATTTCTGATCATTTCTTTCACAGCACAGATTCTATTGTTTGTTCTGTCTACCCCTTCATATACAGAACCAAACCCACCTGTTTTAACCAATCTTTTAATTTCATATCGATTATTTAAAATTACACCTGCCATTAATGTACCGTCTGTTTCGGTAGCTACAAGTTTTTCTCCGCATCCCTGACAGAATTTTGCCTGATTCGCATTTTTATAATTACACTTATTGCAGAAGATAGCCATAAAAAAAATCCCTCAACAGTACTAACCTTTATATTCTTCAGCCATTCTGAATCTCTCAGGATGCCCCAGTCTTGTCAGTTCTTCTTTCCATTCCTGGAGATATCCTTTATGATCGGTGAATCTTCTTCCCCAGTCACCGATACAGCATTCACCGGGCAGAAAGATTTCATTCCCTTTTTTTTCATATTCCGGTAATGTTATAGGATTATCCAGTCCTTCAGCATCTTTCCACAGAAGAGCTGTGCCGTCTTTACCGAGTCCGAACAGGCCCAGACCGAATACAAACATTGATTTTATATTATATTCTCTGAGAACTTCATAAACTCTCTGGGCTCCGACTTTTGACCCTGCAATGGAAAAAATTATTATCATTTCCAGTCCATGCTTTATGGCATAAGGCATATGCTCTCTCAATGAATCACAGGCACTTATACCTGTAGCGATTGTTTCTCCAAGGATACACAGTTTCCCCTTTGCTTCAAATCTTTTATAAGAAATGACAGAACGAAATTTTTGTGTCCCTTCTTCATTATATTCATTCGGAACCGGTTCTCTGCGCAAAGCAATATAATTCCTGGGAAGAGAGCTGTTAAATACCTTGGCATGGGCAGACTGAAGCTGATAATCATCGGAACCGGCAAGATTAACCTGTTCAAATCTTGTTCCGGGAGGATATTTCTTCAAAATTCCATCTTTCAAAGCTTCAAAAAAAGCCCTGGCTGCTCTGTAGGTTTCTATCTGAAGCGACCAGTTAACAAGAGAACGATCAAATAAAATTTTCTCAATTGCAGGAGAATGTAAAATATAGGTTTCATCGGGTAAATTTAACCCGTGGTCTATTACTCTCAATAATCCAAACTTACGACTGTATACAGGTGTGAAATGTACCATTATCAGTTTAACTCCTTTAAACATTGATGCTTAATTTTATCATATATTTTAATAGTTTATATGAAAATGATGAAGTTTGCAACTTCACTGGATGTTGATTTTCATATTTGGTTGTGACCGCTCCGGTAATGTCTGTTAGTAGCAGTTTCTATTATATTAAAGAAACTATTTTTCATCTACTCTTTCCAAAATTTTCACAGCTTCATCAGGAGAAAAATTAGTAACAAGAGTATTTATATCTTTCCTGAGAAGCTGACTTATAATCAGAATTAAATCTTTTTCTTCTGCACCATTAAGGGGAAATTTATTCAATTGTCTGAATAACTTCCTGAAAAATTCCGTACCATATTCTTTATAAATATTTGCAACAAAAGCAGAACTGCAGAGATAAAACTCTGGATACCATTTGGCTTCGAGAAGATTTATGCTTTTCATATCACAGTTACTTTCTTTAAATGAATTTATCCTGTCCTGATAGCGTCTTTTATAATCGTCAGGATAATATTTCTGCATAAAAAGATAGGCAGCGAGATCTCCGAAGCCTTCTGAAAACCAGACACATGAAAGCTCATCTTTAAAATAATTCCTTAAGGAAAGATCACCTAATTCATGAGGCATTCTGCTATCCAGGTAATAGTTATAATGTTTCATATCATCAATCGATTTTATTTCAACAGGAAAAGTAAGTATGTCATTTCGTGCTATCCCTCTATAATTTTTATACGTAGGAACTTCATCTTTAACAGGATTATATAAGACAGCATAAACTTTATCAGGATATTTAAAATTAAAATAACCTTCTATCATTTCTTTTGCCGATGTTAGCTTCTTCTGTGCCTCTGTAACCGTTTCCTTATCTATGGAAGTAGTATAATATATTCTGAATACATCTCCGCAGTCTACAAAATTCAGGGACAGAGCAGAATTTGAAAGATAGGTAAAATATCCCGTATAATCTTTTCTTTTAAATATATCCACATCGGCAGAAGAACAGGTATTTGCACTGTTATAAACCTTTATGGAAACATACATATCCCAGTCACCGTTAGAAGGAAAAGGTATTGAAATTACAAATTTCTCATTCTTCGAATCATATATTTTATCAACAGGTTCTATAATATTCGAAGGTTCCGAAGATTTATCAATGGTATAAGATATGGATTTTACAGGAAATTTTTTATCAAAAGTAAACCCTTCTATAAAAACCTTCCCATCTTTTGCGTCAATGTTTGTAAATCTGATTGCAGGGCCTGCAATGTAATCTTTATCAGCAGCCGGGACAACAGTCCGGACAAATAAAAGAAAAAAAAGAAGTACTATCTGTATTTTAAACAAAACGTTTTGCCTCCTCATTTACTGACCAGACCATAGGCATGTAATAAAAATTTTCTTCCCGTCACGCGTTACGAAAGCATATATTTATTATTTATGCTCAACCACGCGTCACGCGTTACGCGTCACAACGACTTAAATTCTAATAAGTTATGAAATACACTATAAATCTTTATTTTACACCATTAAACATGAAAATTCCTATACCTTATAAATTAACACAAAATTATCTAATTGTATAGATAGTGTTTTTTTAGGGCACATAAATTCATTTTTACTGACCTGAGTATGACCATGTAATAAAAGGCTTCCTTCCCGTGACGGGTAAGGCGTTACCCGTCATGAGAGCAAATATGTATTATTTACGATCACCGCAGTAATAAGACAATTTATTTTTCATATTTTCCATAAAATGGCATAAAATCTGCCCCTTTCATATATGAAAAATAATCTATAAATATTTTAAGGAGGCTGATTTTTTTATGAGTAGAAAAAACGCTCTGGCTGTACTTTTACTGATTTTACTAATTAATATGATGCCGGTATATGCACAGACTGCAGAGGATTGGAAATTAAAGGGCAATGATTTCTTAAAGGTAAAAGAATATGATAAAGCTCTTGAATGTTATCAGAAATCCCTGGAAACAGATCCATGTTATGCAAGGAGTGTTCATAATATAGGGATTATATATAATGACAGAGAGGATTATAACAGAGCTCTCGAGTATTTTGACAGAGCTCTCGATCTTGTAGAAACAGGAAAAGATACATCAGAACTTCCCATGGATATACATTATTTCGGAAGGGCCATATCCTGGATGGGTCTTGGAGACTATGATAAATCCCTGGAATGTTTTGATAAATCCCTGGAGGCAAACCCTAAGAACGCAAACTCCTGGAACGGCAAAGGTGCTATTTTATACATTCAGGGAAAGATTGAAGAAGCTCTTAAATGCTATGATAAAGCCCTGGATATTGATCCTTCCTTTGCCCTGGCTTTAGATAACAGGGAAAAAGCTCTCGCTTCATTAAAGAAAAACGTGAGTTCACAACCGGGCGGACAGGATAGAATATGTTATGTTATAAACGGAGACAGTCCCGGCAGTGAAGTTAAACTTGATGATTATATGGTATCAGGGAAAACCAATATCATAGATTTTTATGCAGACTGGTGCGGGCCATGCAAAAAACTGGCTCCTTATATGGAAAAGCTCGATAAAGCAAAAGATGATGTAGTGGTTTTTAAAGTAAATATAGATAAATGGAATTCCCCTGTATGCAAACAGTTCAATATTAAGAGTGTTCCCTCTTTTCTGGTTTATGACGGAACAGGGAAGTTAATCTATGAGGGAGAAGAAGCAAGAACAAAAGTTATGGAAATGATAGACTCTATAAAATGATTTTTGAATATAAATAGAGACTCCGGACAGAGTCTCTATTTATATTCAGGTTTATCACCTTATAGAATTATACATGTTCTGGGCATACCTCAAACTGCTTATTGCCTGCTCTATTTCCGATCTGAGAGAAGGAAGATAACTGCCGGTTGTTCCGGCCAGTTCGCTGTTTGCATTATCAAGGGCACGTTCGGCATTCTCTACATAATATTGCACAGAAATTCCTTCAGAACTCACACTGGTACCTTCATAATCTCCTTTTATTGTACTTATATAACTTCCGGTATAACCTATCTCATCACCGGCACTTTTCATATAACTGTCGGTATTATAGAGATCCCATTCAACAGTGCCTGCATTTGCGAGGGGGTTATTTATATGTTGTTTTGCCTGATCGAGATATGCTACAACCTGCTGGTACGGCCCTGCTGACTGAAGCTGGCTCCTGAGATAATCAATCCTGTTCAGAGCATCATTGAGATATGATTTTACTGTGCTGAAATCATTTGTAGCAGAATCTATATATCTGTCCCCTTCCTGCAGCTTATATTCCACAGATGTCATTTTGGAAGCCAGTTCCTGTCCTTTGGAGCTTACATCTGTTTCCCCTGTATCATTCTTTACCTCTTCTATTGTATTATGTGTGCTTACAAGTTCATTTTTCGAAGCGCTTATATCATTTCCCGCATATGAAAGCTTACTGCTCATACTATTTCCCTGATATGATATATTATTAAGCACATTCATGACATCATTGAATTGCTGACTATAAGCATGAGGTACAGCTCCCGGTATGTGTCCTGATGGCCCCGGCGGTATGCCGGGATTATGTCCCTGACAGGGATTATGATGGGAACTACCGGGAGAAGGTGATGGGCCACTCCCATGACCGGCTTCTTCCATACCATCTAAAATCCATCGATTCACTTCCGGCTTCGTTACACCTATTTTTCCATGGGAACCGTTAAAATCTACCTTTCCGTAGACAGACAAATCAGGTTCTGAGGCGGAATTAATAGTTATCTTATCAAAAACTCCAAGAACATCTTTCAATCTTCCGGAAATCTTTGGTAACGAAGTATTCTGGCCTCTATATTCATTTATTTTCATAAATATACCTCCGCCATATTACTGAGGTGAGCATAAATAATAAATATCTACTCTCGTGACGCGTAACGCGTGACGGGAGGAAGACTGTTATTACATGCTTATGCTCAGGTCAGTATTTCTCTTACAGAAATAGCACATAATTATACAAAATATATTTTACACCATTTAATTGTTTTTACAATATAAAAAACCGCTTCTTTTGTTAATATTTTGTTAATTTCTGGCAAGTATTAAATACCAGGTAATTTATATGAGAAGGGTGATGGGTGAGCAGGGGCGTTTAATAAAACGCCCTGAGGTGTGAACAGAAAGTTCATCTGTTATCTCTCACTCTATCTGGAGATTTTGTGAACGTTACATTTATGAAAATTATTTTCTTCTTCCATTTCTCTCCTGCATTTAAGACATATTCCATGAGAGAGATCCAGAATTTCATCCTCTTCTTTTATGCCGATACCATTCACCATAAGACATTTACACCAGGCACACTGGTATAAATCTCTAAAATCTATAATTTCAGCAATGTCAGCAATTTCATCTAATGTACTGTTGTTCATAATAAAAAACCTTCTTTCTATAAGCTCCGTGAAATCAGGAAAAAAAATAATAATCAATCACACATATTAAAGGGACTGAAATTATATCTTTACCTGACTGACAATATACCAGCTTTTACTGTAAAATGCCGGTAACATAAAGGTAAAATAAATAATTTTATTACGGAGCTTTCGGTGATTACTCTCTTATTTATAATTTCTGAACACAGAAATTTTCTCTATCTAAGACCATCTTCACAGGAAATAATATTTATATAAATCTTTTATCATGTAAAATTCTGAAAAAAACAGGGTTACATAATATATATTTATAAAATCTGTCAAAGGTCTGTTTTATCTTTTATTTAATTTTGAAGGAATTAAATAAAATATTCAAGAATACCCATTAAGAAATCACATTCTAGATCAACAAAAATAATTTGTCAATACCCATTACGCATCTGCAATTTTTTGTGATAAAAAAACAACTTAAATATCTTATAAAATAACAATTTAAGTATAAAGCAGAATAGCTAATAATTAGCAATAGCAAAAAGAGGTATGTAAAAAGAAGAAGGGAACGGGCATATAGAAGCAGCAGAAAGGTTACTGGATTCGGTAGATGATTAACCAATGATTATGAATTCAGAAAACTTTCAGGACTCCCTGTCATAATACTTCAGGATATTATTTCGGCCCCATTGCTTTAAGAAATATTTCTATCGGCTTTATTATAAATCTTTCCAATATGTTTTATTATAATCTCCCATTATATGTTTCTTTATTTCCTCTTTCTTCCTGTAAAGTGCCGAAAGGAAAGGAGATGTATTCCTGTATAACCGAAGTTCTTTCAGGAGAGATTCTTTCAGAAAGACTTTATTTGCTTCTTCTACAGGTATATTTGCAGAAATACCATTGATAT
>JAKPQU010000315.1 GCA_029555925.1 Bacillota bacterium | reverse complement strand
AAGTGAGTCGTGAGTCGTGAGCTGTGAATCGTGAGTATAATCACTCTTCACTGGTCAGTTAAATCTTTTACATCCTTTGAGAATCTGACCCCTGTAAAACGGTAAATATAAACAGGTTCATCTCCGGTTATAGAGGCTCTCTTTTTTGCCCATGCAATTTCATGTTCAAGAGTGGGAGCCTCGCCGGGAAGCATGACACCTTTTTTTTCACCGTCACATGTTTCTACAAGTACCCCATGAACAAGGGGATCTATTTCCTTTTCAGGATTGACTACAGGTGTTATTGTTCCTACAACGGTCACGGTTATATGTAACTTTCTGAATTCTTCAATTGAAACAGGAGGAAATCTATTGTCTCTGCTTATTGCTCCGATACTGGAATTAATTATCTCTTCTTTCAGAGTTGCATATACAGGCCAGATCGTTCCCCTGCAACCCCGGAGGACGCCGTATTTTTCCAGAGTTACAAAAACACCGCATTTTTCATTCATCACCCATGAAAGTTTCGACGAAGGATTATATGTTTTTCCTTCTTTAAGCCACAGGAGAATAGTATTTACTGAAAGATTTAATATTTCATCCTGTACCTGAGGATTTTCCCTGATAGTTTCAAGAATATTGTTTTTTCCTTCACTGTCGAAAGCATAAAGAGGAACATTTAGAGAAAGTAACAGAAAAAGAAGAATAATGTAACAGGTGAGACGTGAGACGTGATGCGTGATGCGTGACGCGTGACGCGTAACGCGTGACGCGTAATGCGTTATGCGTGAGATACGTGATGCGTAATGCGTGATGCGTGACATGTGGTATATGTTACGTAAGAAATAATACATATTGCTCACATCCTGTTACTGAAATTCATAACCTCTGTCTCTGAATATAGAAATAAGTTCCGGCAGAATGTCTGATGTCTCTTTTACACCGTCATGGAGAAGAATTATTTCTCTGTCTTTTTTAAGTTCCCCTAAAATCCTCTCGGCAATTATCTGCCTCCCCGGTCTCTGATAATCCAGAGGATTGATTGTCCACAGGAGAATTTTTAAATTCATAGTCCCCGCAATTTCTTCTATAAATTTATTTACATGACCCCCGGGAGGCCTTAATAACAGTGGCCTTTTTCCTGCAAGCTTATATATTACATCAGAAGTATCCGAAAGTTCCTTTATTATCTCTTTTTCAGAGAGCTCCGTAAAATCTATATGATGATATGAGTGTATACCCAGGTTGTGTCCGAGAGCAAAAGCTCTTCTGACAGAGGAAGGATATTTTTCCGCCTTTTCACCTGAAACAAAAAAAGTGGCTTTAACATGTTCTTTCTCAAGTATATCCAGAAGATCATCGGAATCTTCTCCTGCAGGGAAATCATCGAAGGTAAGTGTCAATTTTTTTACAGAAGAAGAATTTCTATGCTTTTCTTCCATCAGATATTTAATAGAAGAATAAAGAGTGACAGTACCGGGATATCCTCTGAATTTATATCTTATAATCCCTTCTTTATCCAGTATGAAAAGAGTTGGTACATTATCTATAGAATAAACAGCACTGACATATTTTTTTATATCCAGAAGAACAGGATAATATATAAGATCTTTTTTCTTTTCCACCATCATGTCAAGCTGACCGTCAATACTTACAGAGATTATATCAAAGGATATATCGGGGAAATCTTTCTTCAGAGCATAAAATCCCTCCGCTTCTTCCTGCCATGTATCACACCAGAAGGCACAGAAATTTAATATTATGATTTTTTTCCCGATAAAATCAGATAATTTTACAGTTTTTCCTTCAGTGGATCTGAGTATAAAGGGTGGGGCTTTCATACCTGTACAGGGGGTAATAAAATTTCCGTAAACAGAGAAAGAGAGGAAACTGAGAAATAAAACAGTGAGAAATGAGACTGAAAATATCTCATTTCTCACTGTTCGCCGTTAAATGGCTTTCATAACCTTGCCTGATTTCAGACAACGGGTACAGACCTTAATTTTTTTCCTTCTTCCCGGCACTTCTGCCTTTACATTCTGAAGGTTAACATTCCATTTTCTTCTGGTCTTTCTTTCGGAATGGCTCACATTATTTCCGCTCATAGGAGCCTTCTTGCAGATTTCACATACTCTGGACACAAATAACACCTCTTTATATATAAACTTTCAGCTTTCAGCTTTCAACTTTCAGCTTTTTACTCTATAAAACATAAACCTGATTATTATATCACGTAGAAAAGCACTTGGCAATAAATAAATTTAATTATTGGATAAAAATTTGGTGCGTAGTAATGCGTGACGCGTGACGCGTAGTTTCAAAGCCTTTACCGGTCACCGAGAAACATCCATCGAAGCCTGTCTTCTTTCCTGTCAAGCCTGGTAATTCCGGCTTCGTGCGCTTCTTTTACAGCAAGAGCATATTCTGCATCTGTCGGCCTTCTGCCCATAGCTTTCACCTTTTTTGCTTCAAAACATGGGCGATATTGATCCATTATATTTACATAGGTATTTTTCGATAATTCTGTGGCAATAAAAGTCATAACATCTTTTGTTCCTGCCATATTTTCCGGTAAAACCAGATGCCTTACAAGCATACCCCTCTTTGCCAGACCTTTTTCATCCAGAACAAGGTCACCCGTCTGTCTGTACATTTCTCTGAATGCTTCACAGGCTCTCTCTCTATAATCCCCTGCATTGACCAGTTTTAAGGCCACATCTCTATCCCAGAATTTAAAATCAGGCATATATATATCCACTATAGAGTCAAGTAATTTTATCATATCCTCTCTCTCATAACATCCGCAGTTCCACACTATCGGTATAGAAAGACCGGATTCTGCAGCTATTTTTATTCCATGAATGATATGTGGCATATAATGGGTGGGAGTTACGAAATTAATATTATGACACCCCTCCTCCTGAAGTTCAATCATCATGTCTGCAAGTTCTTTCGGAGTCCTGACAGAACCTCTCTCTAAATGACTTATGTCGTAATTCTGGCAGAAAATACATTTTAAATTGCAGTTTGTCAGAAATATTGTCCCCGAACCGCCGCGACCGACGAGAGGACTTTCTTCTCCGTAATGGGCACCGCGGCTTGAAACCACAAGTTTATCATCTGCTCCGCAGTAACCTCTCTGCCCTTTCAGACGATTTACCCTGCAGTTTCTGGGACATAAAGTGCAACTTTCCATTATTTTATAAGCTCTATCGATTCTTTCCTGAAAGGTGCCATCCTTAATTAACTGTTTATATGAAGGCCATAACATAAAAATCACTTCCAAATTTTTTTTGATAGTTTCCGGCTGAAAGCCATAACCATATATAGTGTATTTCATAACTTAGTACCGTAACAGGTAAATTCGTAATCATTTATCAGCTTCTGCCTGACAGGCTCTTACGAAGAAAAATAATTTGCCTTATTTAA
>JAKPQU010000309.1 GCA_029555925.1 Bacillota bacterium | reverse complement strand
GTAACCATTTATCAGCTTCTGCCTGACAGGCTCTTACGAAGAAAAATAATTTGCCTTATTTAATTTGTTTTACAGACAATAAATTAGCCCTTATTTAATTTCTAATACTATAGAAAAAACGAATTTTTCTTCTCCAGAGCCTGTCAGTCAGAAGCTTTTTATGGAGACCCTTTTACCTGTAGCGGTACTAAGTATAAATAATTTCCGCCTTAAAATCTATACAAAAAATTAATTTTATGCTATTTTATTTTTTACAGAGACTAACTTTAAATAATTTCAGAAAGAGGGAAGAACATGGAAGAAAAATCAGCCTTTGTTATGATAAAATTTGAACATAAAGACAGATTTGTATCTGCCTATAAAGAACTGTATTCTATGGATAAGGTTGTATCCTGTGATGCTGTAAAGGGAATATATGACCTGGTGCTTTTTCTCAGAGCCGACAATATGGAAAAGTGTCTGGAAGATATAAAAAAACTTGATGGTATAAAAGAAGCTGATTTTATGCCACTCATCCCTCATGGTTCCGGAGATGAACATGGAAAGCATAAAGAGAAAAAGACGGAAAAAAACCGTCTTCTTTCTTCCTATGTGATGGTTGAAAGTGACAGGGAAAAGAAAGAAACAGTTCATAGATTACTCTGTTCTATTGATACAGTGAAATCATGTGATTCCGTAGAAGGAAAATTTGACATTATCCTCTTTATGGAATCAGAACGTTTTGACGATATGGATAAAGTAATAAAAGAGCAGATTAAATATATGGATGGTGTGTTAAGGATAAAAGAATGTCCTGTAATCAGTATGTTCTGATTCTATTCGTAGAGGCTGAAAGCCGGTATAATATTAGATGAAAGTTAATACAAAAGAAAAGACAAAAGATAAAATTTTAGAATTACTTTCTAGAAGAAAAAGAATTACCGTAAAAGATAACGGTTCTATATCCGCTGCTGTTTTGATTCCCATTTTTTTTAAACATGGAGAGGAACATCTTCTCTTTACAAGAAGAACGGAAACAGTTGAAACTCACAGGGGACAGATTTCCTTCCCGGGAGGTGTGAGGGATAAATCTGATAAAACTCTGGAAGAAACGGCCATCAGAGAATCCTTTGAAGAAATCGGGCTTATAAGGGAAGATATAGACACTCTCGGTGCCCTTGATGATTTTATTACAGGTACAGGCTACTGTATATACCCTCTTGTCGGTATCATACCTTATCCATATGATTTTAAAGTCAGTGAAAAAGAAGTCGCCGAAATTCTGGAAGTCCCTGTTTCTACTCTTCTTGACAGGAGAAATTATATAGAAGACAGAAATTATATCTATAAAGGTAAACCCTATGATTACTGTGCTTTTAAATATGGAAAACATAACATATGGGGAACTACGGGAAGGATCGTAAGAAATTTCCTGACCCTTTTTTACGGATGGAATTCTATTGACGGGAGGTGATTTACGGCAGGTGAACTGTGACTGTACTCGTCGGTTACCTGTTTCCGCTCGGGAATATATATGCCGGAGTTCATACGTAAGTAATCTCATCACTCTTCACCCTTCACCATGAAACCTCCTTTATCAATCGGCCAGAGACTCCATGACACATACCAGATTACCCGTGTCCTTGGAAGAGGCGGCCAGTGCATTGTTTACCTGGCATATGATGTACATCGGGGAAAAGATGTAGTAATTAAAGAACTCTTAAGCTCTGATGGCTCGATAGCAGACGAGATTAAAGAACTGGAATTGTTCAGGGGAGAATACAGGATATTATCTCAACTCGATCACCCTTCTATTCCGAAAGGCTATGATTTTTTTGTGGAAGGGAGCAAATATTTCATAGCTGTAGAATATATAGAAGGACAGAATTTAGAAGATGTAATAAAAAAAAGTAAAGAACCTCTTTATGAAGAAATAGTGATGAACTGGGCCAGACAGCTTGCAGAAATCCTGACTTATTTCTATAATTTAAAACCTTTTCCTCTTGTATTAAGAGACATAAAACCTTCAAATATAATGATCACTCCTCGGGGACATATAAAACCCGTAGATTTTACGATAGCCAAATTCTTAAAGCCCGAAGAAAAAGAAGATTCCGTTAAAATGGGAAGTCCCGGATATGCTCCCAGGGAACAGTATCTGGGGCAATCCGATACAAGAAGTGATATTTATTCCTTTGGCGCCACCATGTATTATTTACTTACAAAGTATGATCCTTCGGAACATCCCTTCAATTTCCCTCCGTTAAAAACATTAAATCCTGAAGTTTCCGAGGAATTATCTTCTTTAATCCATCGAACCCTCCGTGATAACCCTGACGAAAGGTTTCAGACTCCTCTGGAATTGCTTGAAGAAGTAGATAAAATTTCTGCCAGATACATAAAAAAATCTTCCGGAGATGAAACAGAATACGGGGAAGGAGAAAGATATTTTGCTGTAAAGGCCTGGAGGCTGGCTTTAAAACAGTACAGAACATGTCTGGAGAAAGATCCCAATAATGCCAGATATCATTTCAGAGCGGCAGAATGTCTTTATAATCTGGGAGATATTTTTTCTGCTTTCGAAGAAGTCGATTCAGTCCCTTTCCTTTTTCCTGATGTAAATCCTATTCAGGTAGAACAGTGGAGGGATTTTTATGATCTTCTCAAAAGGGCCATGTCTTCTTCTTGGAGCGGGGAATACAGAGACAGGAAACATACAAATAATCAAAGTACTCTGGAAAATATATGCCCTTCTCCTGTATTTTTTAAATATATTTCTCTTCCGGAAAAATCTGTCTCCAGACCTATAATATATGAAGGTATGGCCTATATAGTTTTATATAAACAGGGACTAGCTTCTTTTAATCTGCTATCAGGTGAAATGAAATGGATTTTTAAACACATACACCCTCTGTCTGTTCCTGTTGCCGCTAAAGACAGGATTGTTTTCGCCTCTCATGATAGCTTTATATACTGTCTTTCCCTGGAAGATGGCAGAGAGTTCTGGAAGTTTAAAACAACCGGAACTGTCACTGCATTTCCTGTAATAAAAGAAGGATATGTTTATGTTATTTCCGATTACATGGATATTTATGCCATTGATATGGAAAACGGGAAAGAATTATGGGGTATTCATACGGAAAAACCTGTACATAATATGATGGTAAATAATAATTTGATTATCTGTCTTTCCCGGTCAGGTTTTGTTTATAGAATAGATTATATGACAGGTAATATAACAGGCTCTCACTGTGTCATCCCTTCCAGGTTTATTTCAGCAGTAAAAAATATGATACTCATAACAGGAGAAAATGGAATTTCCATGTTTAAGGATTCGGCTCTGGTTGATTCTTCCAATGTTAAAGTCCTCTATACTCCTGTAATAAACAGGGAATTCTTCTATGTCGTTACAGAGGCAGGCATTGCATGTTTCGATAGTACAGGAAAAATCTCTCTTAAATATAAAAGTTCCGATCTTCCGGACACGCTTTACCCTCCTGTAATGGCAGGTGAATTTCTATTTTATATATCAGGAAGAACATTGTATGTGACTGATATGTCATTAAATATAAGCGAAAAAATAAATCTGTCTTTCACACCTTCTTTCCCTCCTGTAATTGCAGACGAAAGTATTTATATATGCTCTGAAAAAAGACTTAATATTCTGACCTCTCCTGAAAGAGCTTCTATGGATTGTCTTAAAACCGGAATAACTTATTTTGAAAAATGTGATTATAAATCTGCCATAAAAGAGCTTGAAAAATCATTGAAATTTTCTCAGACAAATATTGAAGCTCTGGCTTTACTTGCAAAAAGCTGTTATCTCTCAGGTGGTATGTTTTATTATAACAGGGCTATCGAATATGCAAAACAGGCACTTTCTCTGGAAAGCAGGGATGAATTTCATGAGCTCATGGGAGATTCCTACTTCTCTCTACGTAAATATGAAGAGGCACTGCAGGAATATAATCTTCTTCTCTCGTCACATGAGAAACACTCCGTCTATCTCTTTAAAATTTCTGTGATTTATATGGCAATAAAAAATTTTTCGGATGCAATAACAAAGCTCGAAGAACTCGCCGGTATAGAGACAAAATCGGTAAATTTTTATTACCTTGCTTCAGCCTATTTTAGAAACGGTAAATTCGATAAAAGCCTTTCTCTTTATAAAGAAGCCAGACAGAGGATAACAGTTGATGAGGAAGGAAACTGTTTCGAACTCGACTCTGATGGTAACAGAAGTGAGATTTTGCCCCTTAATCTGAGGAATTTTCTGGAAGGTAAAAGATATATAACGTTATTTAATATAAAATCACTGGAAGACAGTATTAAAATAATAGAAGATTTTTTCCTTTGCCTTACTTATTTTAAAGAGACTAAATATGATGAAACTCTGGATATGTTGAATAATCTTCTGAAGCTGGACAGTGAATTTTCCTACGGTTACCATCTTGCAGGTAAAATTTACTTTGAAAAAAGGGAATATCTTGATGCAAGGGGGTATTTCAGAGATGCTATAAAATATAAAGATAATGAAGCCATTTTTTACCTGGATTATGCAAAGACCCAGTATTTGATAGGAAAAGTTGCTTCTTCCAGAGAAGTGGAGGAAAAATTCAGAAAAGCTACAGAATTATACTGTACCGGTCAATCTATTGAAATAAATGACATGATAGAAGAAGAATTTAATGCTTTCGGTGACAATTATTTTAATGAAAATTCCTTTGACCTTCCCGTCTTTTTGTATGGCCATCTTAAAGAATTGAATAAAAATAAAGCTATTTATCCCTTTAAACTTGGTAAAGCCCTTATGGGTCAGAGACGTTATCTGGAATCTCTGAAATATTTTCAGGAAGCTATTCTTCTGGATAACAAGAACCCCTTTTTTTACGGTGAAGCAGGGATAGCCTATCATAACCTGGGAGAAGATGACTCTGCACTGGAGAATTTTGCTAAAACTATGTCCCATAAATTAGCTGGACTGGAGGTATACGGTAAATTAAAAGAGGAACTCGAGGTAAAAATTAGAGTAGCCAGGGGTTTAATAGGAAAGGCAAAAAATCAGTTTACTGTCATAGCAAGCCGCGCCACATGGGGAAGATATGAACTGCTACAGAATAAAAAAAGTGAGGTACGTGCCGGGTTTGAGCAGGCTTTCAAGCTTTTGCCCTTCAGGAGGGATTTCAGAGAAATATATGCTGACATATTTGTGGGAGAAAAACTCTATGATAAAGCTCTGGAACAGATAAAGATATGTGAAAAACTCAGGCCTGATTTACTCATATATAAAGGTAAAGCAGGTGATCTTTATATGAAAAAGAAAGAATGGGCTAAAGCCGCAGATTGCTATGTAAAACTTCCTTTGGAAAGGCAGTATTTAACGTTTTTATTAAATCTTGCCAGAGCCTACTGTATGATGTGGTCCATAGATTCTGCTTATTTATTGCTGGATAATCTGCTGAAAAAATTCCCTTATTCCTCTTTTGAAATAGAAAAGAAAAGACATGAAATAGATAATTATGTCAGATTTTATAGCTGGAATAACTTTTTAGGATATCCCTCTACTTCAAAATTTCAATCGTCCAACCTCTGGGATCAATCCATACATGCCTCTTCTATATCTTTAAGTTTACACATCAAAAAGAATATTGATCCTATTTATCATGCAGATAAAAACTATTTTTTTAGACCGGATTTCTTTTCTACCCATCCTGTTGTATTTAATAAAGAAGTTTATATAGCTACGGAGAGAGGTGAACTTCATGTTCTGGATATAGAAAAAGATTATATAAAATTTACCGTGACTCTCCCCGAAAGAATAAGATTTATTACAGGCCCGACTCCGATAACACATCCTCCTGCAGTTACAGGGGATAAGATTTTTATAACAGCAGGAAGATTTATTTATGCTATCAATAAATCTGCTATGGAATCGAGCAGATTCATGAGATTAAGGCTTCCTTACAGGCCAACTGTTCATCATATAAGAAAAGAGCTTGCTTCTCTGTCCTCCGGCCCTGTCTGGGAAAAAGGTTTTGTTTACTGCACATTAAAAAACGGCTCGGTTTGTTCTCTCAATGAGGATCTGGAATTTTTCAGATGGACTTTTAAGTGTAAAGAAAAATTACTATCTCCTCCATGCCTTTCAAAGGATAAAATTTTATTTACTGCCATAAGCGGTAATGTTTATGCTCTTTCAGAGGATTCAGGCAATCTCCTCTGGAGTTTAAATGGCGGTGATAAAATTAATTTTCCTCCTGTAATTTATGATGAAACAGCCTTTGTTGTTACATGTAAAGGACAGATAATAGCTATTGACGTTGATAAAGGTCAGATTATCTGGAAATTTTCCGCCGGAACCGGTAAGCTTTCTACTCTTCCATGTGTGGGTGAACATGTTCTCTACTGTGGAAGTGATAAACATGTGATTTATGGTCTTGACATCTTAAACGGCAAAGTTATAAAAGAAATTGACGTGAAATATCCTGTAAAATCCATTGCTCTTACGGGTAGAGACCTTTTTTTTACAGCCAATTGCGGCTATTCACAGGGGATTATATGTGCTGTAGATGTTGAAAATTTTCATCTGTCTAAAGCATACCTGTTGTATAGACCGGGAACTTCTCCGGCCCTTGCAAATGGTATGGTCTTTATTACCGATGAAGGGGGATATTTATATGCTTTTGCATCTTCCGGATACACCAGTTCTAAATTTGTTAAATCCTGATTGTACGTTTAATTACATAATTTAATCGTAATTTAGATTATATTTAACTGAAATTTTGTCTTGTTATTAATTGGATCGTAAATAATTCATATTTAAAATTGTGAAGAGTGAAGGGTGAAGAGAAAAAGGTTTTATTAAATATTAATATTCAACCCGGTATTTCCTGTGACTCGTAAAGTATACACAGTTACGTAAGGACAGACTTGCTGAATGTTCTCAGTCAGTTCATTCACTTTATAAAAAAGCAGGAATTTCAGTTTTATCCAAGAAAAAGGATGATATGATTATAATAGACTTTACTGAGGTGAGCATAAATAATACATATATGCTCTCGTGACGCGTAACGCGTCACGCGTGACGGTAGAAAAACTTTTATTATATGCTTATGCTCAGGTCAGTAATATAAGTAAAAATGAAAATCCTTCCTCGCGTCACGCGTCACGATTTAATATACTACCTGGAGAGGAGAGATCATATTGTTAAAATGCCCTAGATGTGGAACGGAAAACAGGCAATCTGCAAGATTTTGTAATGATTGCGGGCATATGATTACAGATGAATTGAAAGGGAATGGAACACTGGGGAGAGGAACTCTTCTGAATAAATATTCTATAGTTAACCTTCTCAGTTTTGAGCTTGGAGAAAGTCTTTATATTGCTGAAGACAGGCATGACGAATCCCTTAAATTCATAAAAGAAATAATTACGATTTTACCTGATCAGAAATTACAGGCCAGAGCTACAGATCGTTTTAACAGAGAAATGCAGATTCTATCGAAGATTTCTTTCCCTTCTCTTCCTGTAATAAGTGACTATTTTGTAGAGAAAGGACATTTTTATACCGGTTACTATATTGTTTTCAATTTTGTCGAAGGAGAATTATTAGATTCCTTTCTTTCTTCTCCTTATAGAGATCTGCCTCAATCCTTTGCAGTGGATTTGGGTTGTAAACTATGTGATGTTCTGGAGTTTTTTCATAATTATAATCCCCCTCTGTTTACCTATAATCTCTCACCTTCAAATGTGATAATTAAAAAGAACAGCAATAATATATTAATTACTGATATCCCTGTTTCCCGTCCCCCGCAGGGAAGAAATATGATTTCTTTACCACAGTGGGTGGAATTTGTTTCGCCTGAAAGGTATGAGGGTAAAACCGGAATAGCAGGTGATATTTATGCCCTTGGCGCTCTTATACACTATATCCTGACAGGGGCCAGATCTGTTCCTTTTGTTTTCAAACCTCTTAGAAGTGTAAAAGCCGATATCTCTCAGGAACTGGAAACGGTTGTTGCTACATCTCTGAGATTAAAACCGGAAAAACGTTTTCCTTCTGCATCGGCTATGAAAAAGGAATTACTGAATAAAGGTGAAAAATCCGATGGTACAATCTATTTAGATATAGATAAGCAGGAAGTTTCTCATATAAAATCTTATGTTAAACCGGAAGAATCTTTCAGGAAGGATGTTTCACAGATTAGCTTCGAAGAACCTTTCAAAAAGGATATGGCAAAATCTTATGTTAAACCGGAAGAATCTTTCAGGAAGGATATTTCACAGATTAGATTGGAAGAACCTTTCAGGAAGGACATGACAAAATCTTATATGAAAGGTGAAGAATCTTTCAGGAAGGAAACCTCCCATATAAAACTCAGAGCAGAAGAATCATTACTTCCTTCCGTTAAAGCTCCTGTCAAATCCGCTGAAATTGAGATGGACAGAACATTACTTAACTGGTATGTTCAAACAGAAGATAAGGTTTCTTCTTCCCCGATAGCAGTAGATGATACTGTTTATGTAGGTTCTGATGATAAGAATGTTTATGCCATATCAGCCGATAATGGTAAAATCAAGTGGACCTTCAAAACCGGCAGCTGGGTTTCAACATCTCCCGCTTTTTATAACAACAAAATTTATATAGGTTCAAGAGATGGAAAGGTTTACTCTTTAAATATTTTCAATGGTAAAAAAGAGTGGGAATTTAGAGGAGAAGAAACGGTATTCTTCAATCCTTCCGTAGATCAAGAGCAGGGCATTTTACTTATAGGTGCTTCTTTATATGAAAGAGGTCATCATCATGACGAGGTTATATTTGGTATTAATGCAGAGTCCGGTTCAAAGGTCTGGGGCTATAAAGTAGGTGCTTCTGTTTTTCATGCTCCTTTTCTCTCAGGTGGTATTGCTTATGTCGGAACAGAAGGAGGAACTGTAATATCGCTTGATGTTGAGACCGGTAAAGAAATATGGAAATTTGAGACAGGTGGCAGAATATACGCTTCTCCTGTAATATCAGAAGATATTATTTATATAGCCTGTGAAGGGCTTTTCAACAATGGTATTGTTATTTTATTGAATGCAGAAGACGGACGTCATATATGGACTATGGAATTTGAAAAACCTTTTCGCTCTTCTGTCTGTGTGGGAGAAGATATTGTTTATATAGGCTCTCTGGATAAAAACTTGTATGCTATTGATCTGGAAAAGAGAAATATCTTATGGAAATTTGAAACAAAAGGTGGCATAAGATGTACCCCTGTATTATATCAGGATATAGTCTATACAGGTTCTGATGACGGATGGTTTTATGCTGTTAATGCCATGACCGGGGAAAAACTCTGGCATTTTGACACAGGAGGAGCTCTGAGATCTTCTCCGGCACTTCTGGGAGACAGTATTTATTTTGGTTCAAGAGACGGAAAAATTTATTCGCTGAAACTTGTAAGAAGTGAGGCGAAAATGACTGAACCTGCGAAAAAAGAAACAGAAAATATAACAAAAGAGGATAAAATTTTTCATGATTTATTAAAAAAAGCTAATATACTGGCAGGTGAGAACAGGCTGACTGAAGCACTCCCTCTATTTCAGGATTTATTGAAAATGGATCCTTCCAACCATTCCGTTTTATTATCTACAGGTGATATATATTTTGCTCTGTCTGACTGGAAAAAAGCAGTTTCTTATTATGAGAAATTATTAAGGTCCAACATGTCAGATGAAGTTCTTGCCAGATATGGTAAAGCTTTATTTCATGAAAAGGACTATCAGAAAGCGATAGAGTTATTGGAAGATATTAAAGAACCGGAACTGTCTGTAATAAAAATGCTTGCAGATTCCTACAGGATAGCAGGCGATATAGATAAGGCCATTCAGAATTATGAAAAAGTAACTCATGTAGATTCCAGATCCCCAGAAATTTATGTAACCCTCGGAAAAATGTATTCTTTAAAAGGCGATATTGAGGCAGCACATTTAGCTTATGATATGGCACTCGATCTGAATAAAGAGTTTGTTCCTGCTTTTTTAGGGAATATACAGCTTCTCATAATAGAGAAAAAATATGAAGATGCATTACAACTGATTACTGCATGTGAAACTCTCAGCACAGATACTGATAATATGGAAAATTTACTGAAGAGGAAAGGACAGATTTTTCTTGAACTGGGGAAAGAATACCTGGAAAAAAATGAAATTGCTACAGCTACAGGTTATCTGGAACAGGCGGAAAAACTTCCCCTCAGTGTAAAACAGATGGACAATCTGAAAAAATCCAAAGCCCAGATATTTTTCAAACTTGCCGAAACCTATTCTGATGAAAATAAACTTGGAGAAGCTATAAAATTTTATAAAATGTGCGAAGATATATATCCTGACAGCGAGATAGCCCGTTTAGCCAGGAAAAGGCGAGAATTGCGTGAGTAATACGATATAACAGGGAACAGGTATTGTACCTGTTCCCTACACTTCAAAACAATTATTGAGTTTTATTTGACGTAATTCTTCGAGAGATATATAGTTTTTTTCAAATTTAGCCAGTATATTGGCCACACTGAGGGAAATTTCTTCTGCATTACCTTCAAGGGAACCGAGGAACAGGGGATGAAATTTTTCATTCGATGTCAGAAAACCTGCAAAATGATTTATCAGCAATTCCAGAAATAATCTCCCATCGTCTTTATAGGTATATTTTTTACCTTTATGCCTGAGTTTTAAGTTCTCTATTGCTTTTATAACAAAGGGAGTACTTTCAACACCATTGGGAACTTCTTTATACACTATGCTTGCTCCATCTGTGGCAAGAACCCCGACGGGCAGAAATTTGTCTCCGCTGCTTGTAAACCTGGCTCTTAATAGGAAAAAAGTCAATTATCTATTCACCTCAAAATGATTGAAATTTAAGAATTAATAAATTTTTACGTAGTATAAGCTATTTATTCGGAATATGTCTCTTCTTGATTAAATCCTGAAGAGCTGTAATTCCTCCATAATTTTCTATAATAAGATCATCTACCTCATCTGCAACTTCTGCTATATTTTCTATAGCTACAGTAAGTTCTTCTTGATCAATAGTGGAACCTATTAAACACAGGCTCAACACTATGCAGTTATCTTCAGGATCAATGGAGAAACTTCCAAAAGGCATTTCCCAGTTCATCAGCAATAGTTTGATTGCAAGTTCTTCTGTTATGGCCGCACCGCGTACAACATAAGATATACATTCTACAAGAGGGCTTTCTTCTTTCCAATCTTTTACAAGTACATGAACTAGTGTGGAACCTTTATTTACAGTAAAGCAACCTCTGTCAAGTCTTGTATAGGTTATTGTACCACCGCTGTTTTTAACCAGTTTTTCTAAATATTGATTGACTTTATCACCTGTCTCATTAAGTAAATTTGGCACTTTCCTTTATTTTCTCCTCTCAATCAAATTTTCCACTTCACCGAAATAAATCTATTATATCATAAGTTATTTAAAAATCAATTCATTGTAAAGGGAGCAGTGAGCGGTGAGTCATGAGCCGACGGCTTCACTCACTACTCACTATTCATTCATATGGATACTATTTATATGTTTCAATACTCAGTTATAATTGATATATTTCGATAGTTACGTTATAATTAGGATGGAACGAAGGAAAAAAGTATTTTATATAGAAAATTATTAATATAAATTTTTCTATGGACGAGGTATGTTTATGAGCAGCCAATATTCAATTTCTATTATAGGAGCCGGTGCCTGGGGAATAACTCTGGCAGTTCTTCTTGCCCGTAAAGGTTTACCGGTAAAAATTTGGACCAGAGCAGAGAAGTTCAGAAATGAGTTACTTACATGCAGAGAAAATCGTAAATATCTTCCCGGTATTACAATTCCTTCCAGCATTTCCTGTATCTCAACTGATTTAGAAGAAGTTATGAAAGGGTCCAAAATGATTGTTGTTGCTGTTCCGTCTCCATTTTTCAGGAAGATTGTAAGAGAATTAAGCCATTTTTCTGATAGGAATAAAATATTTGTCAGTGTTGCTAAAGGTTTTGACGAATGTACTCTATGTACTATGTCTCAGGTTCTTAGAGAAGAACTGCCTTCCGACTGTATAGAAAATATAGGTGTCATATCAGGCCCTAATCTGGCAAAAGAAATAGCCAGAGAGCTCCCTGCTGTTACAGTAGCTGCTTCCGGGAATCCCCGTGTTACCAGAAAAATAAAGCAGATATTTCAGACTAATTATTTCAGGGTTTTCCAGAGCTCCGATGTAAAAGGTGTGGAAATAGCAGGTGCATTAAAAAATATATTTGCTATAGCTGCAGGTATAGCCGATACCCTTGGTTTTGGTTCCAATACATTCGCAGCTTTACTTACAGGAGGTTTTACCGAGATATATTCTCTCGGTGTTAAACTGGGAGCCAGATTTGAAACATTTTTGTCTCCTGCGGGAATAGGTGATCTCTTTACTACCTGCACCAGTTCTCTGAGCAGAAATAAAACTTTAGGAATGGAACTGGCGAAAGATAGAAAACTCGATGAAATTTTAATGACTATGAATGCAGTGGTTGAAGGTGTAAATACGGCAAAATTTGCCTATGAATTAAGTCATGAACACAATATAGATATGCCTATAACAAGAGAGGTATATAGAGTGCTGACCGGGAAGATTAAACCTTTTGATGCGGTACAATCACTTATGACCAAGGGATATACCGAAACAGTATATAATATTCCCCGTATAGATTTTAATTCGCGAGATTAATGATTATTATGAAATATTTACCTGTGTATTCAAAGATTTATATGTGTTTGTTTATGGTTCTCTTTTTATTTTCCATTTCAGACATGGTTTTAGCAGAAGGAGTCATTGTAGTGACTACGAGCCCTCCTGGAGCGGATATATATTTTTCAGGAACTTATGTTGGTAATTCTTCTGCCACTATAACAGGTTATCCTCCCGGAACCTATTCATTCAGTGCCTCTATGAGCGGATATGAAACAGGTTATACGACTGTTGTTCTTGAAAAAGGTTTAGATGGTTATGGCACTATATATTTGACTGCTTTGCCCGAACCTACAAGGCCGACAAAAGAGCCGACAGAAGTTCCTTATAAGCCTGCTGAGAAAACCGAAGGTTATGTCTATATAAGTTCTTATCCGGCCGGTGCGTCTGTATCTGTTGACGGAGTATATCGTGGCACTGCTCCAACAGGTGTAACCCTTTCAAAAGGTTCTCATACTGTCACCTTTTATCTTGAGGGGTATGATCCTTCCTCTCAAAGTGTCTGGGTTGAAGGTGGAGGTGATACTTCTGTAACTGCAGAACTGGTTAAGAGTCAGAAAGCAGGAAAACTTGTTATAAAATCTTCTCCTGATGGTGCTATTGTATATATAAATGAAAATAAATCCGGTAAGACACCTTACAATAAAGAGCATAACCCCGGAAAATATACAGTAAAATTACAGAAAAAGAATTATGCAGTTTTTAAGCAGGAAGTTACGATAGAAGAAGAAAAGACTAAAAAATTATCGATAGAACTTAAACCATTACCCGGTTCTATCTCTATTAAGGGTGCCCCCAAAGGAGCTACTGTCTTTCTGAACGGTAAGGAAAGAGGTTCTATTCCATGCGTGATAAAGAAAATATCTACAGGAACACATGTTCTGGACGTTAAACAGGAAGGTTATAATACATACAACAGTAAGATAAAAGTCAGTGCAGGCGAAAATGTTTCACTTGATATTACATTGACCAAATATATTAAGCCTACTCCTGTAGAGGAGCCTTCACCTGTTGAGGAAACTCCTACTGCAAGTGCAGAGGAAACCCCTGCACCTCCATTTGCCGGTCAGTCATCTATTTTGTTGATAATTCTTCTTGTTGCAATTGTATTGTTTGTTGGAACCATAATAGTTTTAATAAAGCTTCAGAAGAAGAGCAAAAAAGAAAAGCCTTTACTGAATAGTGAATCTTTGCAGAAGAGTGAAGCAGAGCTTCTAAATAAGCAAATTGACCGGAAATTTTTTCCAGAAAAGCCTCGTCAGGAAGAATCTCCGAAGGTAACTACTGTACGCGAATTTTCTTTTGATGATTTATTAAAACCGCATGACCATTTTGCTGAAGATGAAGATGAAGCCGATGAAGAAGCTTATGATGATGGTGGGGAAACGGAAGAGGAACAATATGGAGCATATAGTCTGGAATCCCGGAAGGAATATAAACAACCTGCTCAGAGGAAAGATACTTACAGGACATATGATATGGAGCAGCTTTATGAAAGAGATGAGGAAAAAGATTATTTTGAGGACACAGAAGAAGATGACCTTGGGTTTTCTTTTACTTCAGACAGTATCCGGGAAAATAATTATGGAGATCATACAGGCCCGGATATGAGAAAACCTGCGGATGAATATGCAGGGCGACCCAGGCTTGATGTGAGAAAACCTGCGGATGAATATAAAGAACGTCCCGGGCTTGATGTGAGAAAACCTGCGGATGAATATGCAGGGCGACCCGGCAGGCTTGATGTGAGAAAACCTGTGGATGAATATGCAGGGCGACCCAGGCTTGATGTGAGAAAACCTGCGGATGAATATACAGAACGTCCCGGGCTTGATGTGAGAAAACCTGTGGATGAATATGCAGGGCGACCCAGGCTTGATGTGAGAAAACCTGTGGATGAATATACAGAACGTCCCGGGCTTGATGTGAGAAAACCTGTGGATGAATATACAGAACGTCCCAGGCTTGATGTGAGAAAACCTGTATTAAGTGGCGGAGAAACATATTCTGAGAGACCGAGACTTGATGTGAAAAAACCGGTAACTATTTTACCTCAGGAGCAAGTAATTAAACGTCCTTCCAGGGAACTGAGTCCGGAGGAACAGAGGATTGATATTAATCCTCAGATGGTGCTTGAAAAAAGGAAGGAATTTTCCAAAGGATTTTTAAAACCAAGAAGAGAAACCAATGAAATAGAAAGTGAACTGACAAACAAACTTCCGAAGGAAAGGTTGGATATTCTTATAGCCAGGCAGAGTTCTTCCGGCGAAGATAGCGGTAAAATATCGAAAAGAACATTCAAACCAATTGGTGCTGAGAAATTCACCCGTTCAACCAATGAACTTGAAGCCATTCAGAGGCCCGGTAAGGATGAAAGACATGTACCGGACAATGTAATTTATCAGACGGGGCCATTTGAAGAACAGGTATCATCTGATGCGCCTGATATGGATGAAATACTTAAAAGAGTTTATCTCTCTACCAGGAAACAGGTACCTACAAAAGCTCATATGTTGCTTGGAAATTATACTGTGACCGAGAAAATTGGTTCAGGTTCTATGGCAAAGGTTTATAAGGCAACACAGACTGATACCGGTGAAATAGTTGCCATTAAAATACCTTATGAACATTTACTTAATGACGAAGGTTTTATAAATAGATTTTTTCAGGAAGCCGATAAATATAAAGAATTAAACCATCCAAATATAGTAAAGGTCTATGATGCATTGAGCAATGAAGATTCTCTTTATATGATTATGGAATTTGTTGATGCTATGACATTAAGGGAATTATTAAGACTTTCCGGAATAAGTAATATGGATGTTGTATGGGCAATAAACTTTGTAATTAAAGTCTGTGAAGGATTAAATTATTTACATTCCAGAAGAGTCGTACACAGTGATATAAAACCTGAAAACCTTATGGTAAGTCCCGATGGTAATGTAAAAATTATGGAATATGTTACTGTTAAATCTGTAGAGCAGATAGGACCGACCAAGGGAGGATTTTTTGCCGGTTCTCCTCATTATATGCCATGTGAATTATTATCTAAAGACGGGGGAGATGAGAGATCTGATATTTATTCCCTGGGAATTGTCTTTTATGAACTTCTAACCGGAAATGTTCCTTTTTCCGGTGGCAATCCATTGATAATTATGAAAAAACACAAAGAAGAAGAGCCGGTACCTCCAAGAAAAATAGTTCCTTCTATTCCGGAAGAAATAGAGAAAATTGTTTTAAAAATGCTTGCTAAAGCACCAAGAGATCGTTTCAGTTCTGTTAGAGTTGTTTCTGCTTTACTCAGTGGTTATTTGACCATGAGAGCTACTGATAAAAGTTATTTAAAACCAAAACCGATAAATTACAGTTCAAATAGCTATGATAATTTTTAGTGTCAGTTATCAATACTATAAACCTGTGACTGAGTTCAGTCATAACCAGAAATGGAAATCTGTCCTCCCGTCATGCGTTACGCGTCACGGGTAACGATTTTTTATAAAATTGCTGAAGGCTGATTGCTGAAAGCTATAAACAAGGAGTGAATAAAGTGTCTGGAAAAAAATGGACTTTTACCCTTATTTTTTTGATAATTTTTATTTTTTCATTTTTCCCCCATGGTTATAATATGTTTTTTGTAGCCTTTGCAAATAACCTGGAAGGAAAAGTGCTGAAGGTTAACGGAGAGGTAGTAGAAATAAACCTTGGTGCTAACGATGGACTGACCAAGGGAACAGATGGCCTTATCAGACTTACTATAACGGCCAACGGTCAACCTGTAGTACTTAATATAGCTAAAATAAAAATAACCGAAGTTAGCGACAATACATCAAAAGCCAGAATAACAAGGAAAACTTCAAATGTTCAGGCCGGTTATAGTGTAATATTCTCGAATATATCTGCTGCCGTGGCTACCAGCACACCTAAATCAGTAACAACTGCTGTTATACCTGTAATACCGACCCCGACCGATACACCTAAACCTGTAATACCGACCCCGACCGATACGCCTAAACCTGTAATGCCGATCCCGACCGATACACCTGTACCTGTAATGCCAACAGATACACCGATACCGGTATTACCTTCTGCTACTCCTGTTCCTCCTACGGAAAAACCTGTTGCTATTATGTCAGGTACTACAGTGGAGGTCAAAACAGATCCTTCCAGAGCCAGGGTTTATCTTGAAGGTGCTTTAATAGGAAGAACTCCTTTAAAACTTACCAGCCTTGTTCCCGGCAATTACCTTATGACTGTTACTATAGATGATCTTATGTGGGAAGAGCAGGTAACTATAAATCAGGGGGATAATCTTCTTGAACCAAAATTTAAGCGAGTGCCTTACAACGGTATGGTTTATATACCGGCCGGTGAATTTATAATGGGAAGTGATGAGCAAAATTCACCTGATGGTCCATCCACAAAACTGGAACTTGGAGCCTATTATATAGATAGATACGAAGTTACTATGGCTGAATATGCTGCTTTTATAAAGGCTACAGGTTATAAGAGCCAGGGTGCCTGGGATATGTACTTTAAAAAAGGTTATGAAAACTATCCTGTTGTGAATGTTACCTGGAATGATGCCAGGAGTTATGCAGAATGGGCCGGTAAACGTCTTCCTACAGAAGCTGAATGGGAGAAAGCGGCAAGAGGGCCCGATGGAAGACTATGGCCATGGGGCAATGAGTGGGATAAAAATAAATGTGTAAATACTACTACAAATGATAAAAACCTTCTGTCCCTTATGTTAAATATGGGTGAAGGTAAAGGTCCTCTCCCTGTCGGTTCTATAGAAAAAGGCATGAGCCCCTATGGTGCTATGGATATGGCAGGGAATGTAGCAGAATGGATAGCTGACTGGTATCAGCCTTATCCTTACAAAGGACCATATGATAAGGGTAATGTTAAAACCATCAGGGGAGGTTCCTGGTATCATTATGAAGGATACACACGATGTTATAGCCGTATTAAATTTGCTCCCGATAAGGGACAGAATCAGGTAGGATTCCGATGTGTTAAGGATCTTTAGAATGGAGTATTTATGGGAGTTGCTTATTATATAGTTCTGGAAAAAGATCTTCCCGTCAGAGATGATATATATGTTGATGGAAAAGCACTGGCAGAGGAAGAGGAAAAATTGAAAGAAATTGCACATTCTCAGGGTGTGAAGGATTTAATGAGTTTTTTCAGTGCTTCTCTCGATGAAGTAGACGTTTTTTTTGATGAGTGCTGTGACATAGAAATACGTGAAATGGAAATACCTGAAACAGAATGGTTTTCTCCTGACGAAGGACTGGCAACCGTGAGGGCTATTCTGGATTATATGGAAATGTATAGAGATAGTTTTATACACAGGGAAAGACTGTTAGATGATTTGAAGAATTTTGAAGCTATTTTACTGAAAGCTCAAACATATAATATTAAATGGCATCTTGCCATAGACGTTTAACCTATATGATAAACAGACCGGAAAAACAAAAAATAGAATACACTGATAATACGGGCAAACATGAAGACGGGGAAATCGCCTGTGTTGTCACCACGTTACCTCTGCTTGGACAAAAAATCAGAGTGATAAAATATGATAATAAATTGTGGTTTATGTCAGCAGATCTTCGCAGGGTTATCGGGATAGAGCATGGAGGAAGATTTTGCGAGAAAGCCCCTGAAGAAATGAAAAAGAGGGTTAATATTAAGGGCTGTGATAAATTAAAAAGAGTAATTTCTCCTGACGGATTAAAATTACTGATTGATAAAGCCAGATGGGGGAGATTATTTCGTTACAAATTTATTATTAACTTATTTATTGAGGATTTTTTAGAAAAGCAGAGAAATGGAGTTTTATAATAGTAATTCTGTTAATTGATTTTTTTAGTTCAAACATGTATAACATAATAGTAATTCTGTTAATTGATTTTTTTATTTCAAACATGTATAACTCCTGATTAATGTTTGTTCAATATTTCTTTTATGCCCTCGGTAGCGGGGGTATAATTGTTGTACAGGCCGAGTTCTTTCCCGTATTCTTCTATAGCTTTTTCTTTAAGATTACATTTTGCATAGACCCGGCCAAGCCAGTAATGACCAGTAGGAAGTGCAGGATCCAGTTGTAAAGCTATGGCAAGTTTATAAATAGCTTCTTTTATATTATCCTGTTCATAATAGAGTTTACCCAGTTCCAGATAGGCTTTAGCAGATTTCGGATCCACCTTCAAAGCATAATTTATATCTTCAAAGGCTTTATTATAATCTTTTTTACCCCTGTATGCACCGGCCCTTACCAGATAGAAAGTGGGATTATTTTTTAGAAATTCTTCCTCCCCTTCGAGTAAATGTAAAGCTTTATCATATTTTTCATTTATCAGAGCAATTTTTGCTTCCTGAAGCTCGAGGGCCTTATCAAATTCTTCTTTTATATCATGTCTCTCACCGTAATCTATTTTTCTTATTGTTTTAAAGATTTTTTCTGCCTTCTCAGGCATATTCCCATCTAGATACAATACTCCCAGTTCATATAAACCCATGGCATAGGGGCCCATCATGGTAGATGTTAGTAGATCTTTATAGACACCTTTATCTGTAAGTCCTCGTAAAAGATATGTTTTTTCAAATAAAGAACTGCATATATTAAGATCATTTATTTTATTAGGCGACAATACTTCATATAAAATACCTCTCGGAGCCAGAATTATTGACGGCGGTAGTTTCACAGCACCATGATAGGTCAGGTATATTCTGGTATTAGCGTTTTTCTGTATGAAATGCACCAGAAATTCTTCTTTAGTAGAAGGCAATGTATTATCCACGTTTACGTTCAATCTGTCTTTTAAATATTTATGATAATATGGCTCACCGATGAGTCCTGTGGATAATATTTTAATATCCGGTCTCATATGTTCTACCTGCTGGAAATACCATAGAGGGAATGTATCATTATCTCCTGCCGTTATAAGTATGGAATTTTTTTCCGGTGTAAGAAGGCAATTCTTTGCAAAGTCACTGGCTATATAATTATTACTCTGGTCGCAGGCGGGATAATTAAATATTAAAGATATTACAGGGACGAGCAATAGTATGGACGTAAGCGGTTTCATTTTTATTTTTGTTGCTATTTCAAATACGGAATAGCCTGCCCACATGGAAAATATTAAATGGGACGGCAGGAAAAAGCCGGGAAGTATGGCTTCCAGGAATAGCTCTATTTCTGTTGATATGAAATAGGACACTAACAATACATTGGTAACATAAATAATAAGAGTAAAAATAAATATTTTAACATGTTTTTTTGCAAGAAATATACAGCCTGACAGACCGAGTAATATACCGAAACAGTTGAATTCTTTTATCATAAATGTTCCGTAGAGTTTTAGTTGTTTAAATGTATGATTAATACCCGTTCTTTCAGTTGCATCATGCCATCCGTAGATTTTCCCTGTAATGATATCTATAAAACCTGATATGGTTGTCGGATCCCCCCAGTGATATTGTTCAGGCGTTGCTCTTAGAGGGAGAAACAGATAAGGAGTAAGCCCTGTTATAATAAGTAATAATGTAAGGGAAATTTCCTTTAAAGAAGGTTTTCTTGTTATGAAGAACATATAGAAAAAGGCAGGAATAAGTATTACCATACTCTGATAATGATAGGTCATGCTCAGACCGAATACAAATCCCCACAGATACAGATACTTATTATTGTCTTTATATTTCCACGCACAGAATATAAGTACTGACAGCAGAAAAAGATTAAGGGTGTATCCTTTGGCAAAATGAGAATAACTCCAGAACGTAAGAGAGAACATAAATATTATAACTGACATAAGGGATGAAAATAAATTTTCTGTTATATGAAAGGTTATAATATATAGAAATACCAGAGTAAGAGATGCAAAAAAGACAGACATCATATTTACTTTCCAGGCTATTTCTCCTGCGGGAAAAAGTGTAAATATTTTACCCAGGATAACATAAAGAGGATAACCAGGAGGATGAAGTTGAGAAAAGTTATAGGCACCACATATAAATTCTCCGCTGTCTCCGAAGGAAACACTTTTACCGGACGTAAAAGCATATAAGGAGAAACTTATAATGAAAATAAGCAGATATATAACAGTGTTTTTTTTATTCATAAGTTAACGTTCAGCAATTAGCTATCAGCCATCAACAAAAGCGCATAACATTACCAGTTATGACCCTTCCACAGCCGTAACGAAAGCTGATAGCTGATTGCTGATTGCTATTTTTACCCGCATTGAGAAAATCCGCAACCTCTGCAGACGACGCATCCTTCGCTGAATTCCAGCATACTTCCGCATTCAGGACATTCAGGACAGATTCCTGTAAGATTAAAAGATGCTACTTCAGATTTATCGATAGATGTAGAACCATTCATTTCAACATAATGTTCTATGGCTTTCCCTATGGCATCTGCACAGGATAGAGTCATATTGCCTTTGTCCCAGCAGGGGGAAGGGCACCTTATGCCTCTTATCTGTTTTACGATTGATTTTGTATCAACTCCTGCTCTCAGTGCAAGAGAAATGAGTCGTCCAGTCACCTCAGCCTGACTTGCAGCACAGCCTCCTGATTTTCCCATTCTGGTGAAAACCTCACACAGACCTGTCTGATCTTCGTTTATTGTAATATAAAGATGGCCGCAGCCCGTAGGCATTTTTATTGTTGCTCCTTTTGTAAGCATAGGCCTGGGTCTCGGTTGAAGTTTATAGCTTCCCATTTCTTCTTTTGTAGCTAAAGATTGCATAGATTTGTCTCCTTCTTCTGATTTTTTGGTATCTTCTTTAGGTTTTATTTTCATACTTAAAACCTGAACGTTTCTGCTTCCGTCACGGTAGACTGTCAGTCCTTTACATCCACTTTCATAGGCAAGCAGATAGGATTCTTTTACATCGTCCTTTGTGGCATGATTTGGGAAATTAATGGTTTTGGACACAGCATTCTGTGTATATTTTTGAAAAGCAGCCTGCATTTTTACATGCCACTCGGGAGTTATGTCATGGGATATGACAAAAGTCTTTCTTACATCTTCCGGTATGGCTGTTATATCCTGAATAGAACCATGTTCTGCTATTGTACTCATAAGTTCCGGAGAATAAAAACCTCTTGTTTCAGATACTTCTTTAAAGATAGAATTTACCTCTATAAGTTTGTCGTTATCCAGAATATTTCTCGTATAGCAGAGAGCAAACAGAGGTTCAATACCGCTCGAACAGTTTGCTATAATACTTATGGAACCTGTAGGAGCTATAGTGGTCACCGTAGCATTTCTCATTTTAGTTCCGCTAGGCCTGTCATAAATACTTCCCGGGAAATTGGGGAAGGTGCCGCGCTTTCTGGCAAGATTTGCCGAAGCTTCTTCTGCTTCAAGAGCGATGAACCGCATGACCTCTTCTCCTGTTTGAATCCCTTTTTCCGAATTATAAGGAATACCGAGCTGTATGAGCATATCTGAAAATCCCATAACCCCCAGCCCGATTTTTCTGTTTCCTTTTGACATTTCTTCTATTTTTTTAAGAGGATATTTGTTCATGTCTATAACATTATCCAGGAAATGTACACCGTTGTGAACCAGGTCTCTGAGTTTTTTGTAATTTATTTTTGACTTACCTGCATGATCTTTTATAACTATCCGAGCAAGATTTATAGAACCTAAATTGCAAGACTCATATGGCAAAAGAGGTTGCTCGCCGCATGGATTGGTGCTTTCAATATCACCTATAAGAGGAGTAGGATTTGCTTTGTTTATTTTGTCGATAAATACAATGCCCGGTTCACCGTTATTCCAGGCAAGTTCTACAATCTTTTCAAATACTTCTTTTGCTTTGAGTTTTTTTACCGATTTACCTGTCCTGGGGTTTATGAGATCATATTCCTCACCTTTATCAAGGGCTTCCATGAATTTATCTGTAATTGCGACAGAAATATTGAAATTATTCATTGCCCCTTCGTCTTTTTTACATGTAATAAATTCCATTATTTCCGGGTGGTCTATTCTGAGAATGCCCATGTTCGCACCACGCCTGGTTCCACCCTGCTTTATAGTCTCTGTAGTGGTATTGAAAACCTTCATAAAGGATATGGGACCGCTTGCCACACCTTTTGTAGACATGACTATATCATTTTTTGGCCTTATTCGGGAAAAGGAAAACCCTGTCCCTCCGCCGCTCTGGTGGATAAGTGCCGTGTTCTTTATCGTATCAAAAATACTTTCTATAGAATCTTCTACAGGGAGAACAAAACATGCTGAAAGTTGCTGGAGTTCTCTTCCTGCATTCATCAGTGTAGGAGAATTAGGAAGAAAATCCAGCTCTGACATCATGGTATAAAATTTTTCTTCCGTATCTTTCAGGTTTGCATTGCTGTCATAAAGCTTATCAGCACGGGCAATGTTTTTTGCCACTCTTCTGAACATATCTTCAGGTGTTTCTATGACATGGCCTTCATTGTCTTTCTTTAAATATCTTCTTTCTAAAACTGTTACGGCATTCTGTGATAAATTTAAATTTGTCTCCAGGCTTTTAGGCATCAGTTAAGTTTCCTCCTTGAATTTATCTATAAAAAAAATAAAACTTCACATGTCAGTAAAGATTTTTTGTAAGGGGTAACTTTTTAACTCATATTAATAAATAAATTCTTCTCAAAAAGTTATTCTCCTTTAAGAGAAAATTTTTTTTATAAAGACTTTATAGAAGCTTACAGTATAAGGTTTTTTGATAATATATTCTAGAATTATTGCAATCTGCCGTTTTTTATGAAACAGCTTAAACTCTTGTAGTATAAGGTTTTTGGGAATGGTTCCAGATAATGCCTGCAGGCCTGTTCCATTGCTTTTTATGCGCCGGCAAAGAGGAGCATGTTCCCCTTCTGTAAGACCGGCTGATACTATTGACTTTTTCTATATTTTTTGTAAAATTAAACGGTAGACCTGTGAATAAAGAGGTGTCGTCTGGAGTTTTTATAATTTTTCAGGAGGCTATCATGGATAAGAAGAAAAAGAAAAAGAGTAAAGATAAAACCAGCCTGAGACCGCTGATCTATATAATAATTATAGTTGTAGGGCTTTTTGTTATATCTTATACTTCTGTATATTTAATGGCAGGTATTATTGGAAAAGGTCAACCGGGACTCTGAGCCGGTCTGTAACCATTATAAATCTGTTTGATAAAATTTTTGAATTAGGGGTGATTTATTGCCTATAAATCAGGATGCCTTTTCTATAAAAAAGAAAGGTGAATTAAAAAAAGAAAAAGAAAGAGCCATACTTGTAGGAGTAAGATTGCCTTCCATGTCAGCAGAAGAAGCAGCGGAATCCATAGAAGAACTGGCTTTTCTGGCAGATACGGCAGGTGCAATAGTTGTAGACAGGGTAATACAATCGAGAAAATCATTAAACCCTGCTTTTTATATAGGTAAAGGCAAGGTTATTGAATTAAAAGAACTGGCTCTTCAAAAAAATGCCAATCTTCTTATTTTTGATGATGATCTACGAGCCCGTCAGGTGAGAAATCTGGAGGAAGATTCACAGATAAGGGTTATAGACAGGACAGAGCTTATACTGGATATATTTGCTTTACGTGCCAGAACAAGAGAGGCAAAAATACAGGTAGAACTGGCACAGATGGAATATACACTGCCAAGATTAAAGAGGATGTGGACTCATTTTTCCAAGATAGAAGGCGGTATAGGCATGAGGGGGCCAGGTGAAACACAGCTTGAAGAAGATAAGAGATTGATCAAAAAGAGGATAGCAAATTTAAAAAAATCTTTACAGGATATAGAAAAGAGCAGATATACCAGAAGAAAAGGAAGATCAGGCTTTTTTAATATTTCTCTTATAGGCTACACCAATGCCGGTAAATCTACTATTTTAAACAAACTTACAGGATCGGATGTACTCTGTGAAAACAGATTATTTGCCACACTTGATACTACTATAAGAAGACTTTATTTAAAGGATGATATAACAGTTCTTTTAAGTGATACTGTGGGATTTATAAAGAAATTGCCGTCTCATCTGGTAGCATCATTCAAGTCTACACTGGAAGAATTGAAAGAAGCAGACATGCTTCTTCATGTTATAGATACAGGTCATAAAAATTTTGAAGCCCATATGTTATCGGTAAGTGATACGCTGAAGGAACTGAAGATTGAACATAAGCCCATTCTTTATGTGTTTAATAAGATAGACACAATTGTTGAACAGGGTCTTACAGAAAATTTAAAAGCAAGATATGAAAACAGCGTTTTTATATCTGCCCTGTCCGGTGATGGACTTCAGGGTTTAAAAGATAGAATATTTCAATATTATTCACAAAAATTTTTGACTGATAAATTTTGTGTAAACCTCTGTTAAATCTGTATTTTATACTAACAGATATGACCGGATCGGTCACAACCAAATATGAGAATCAGTATCCAGTGAAGTTGCAAACTTCATTATTCTCATATAAATTACTGACGGCGGTAAATTCGGCATCAGTTAAAATTGGGTTTCGGGTTTAATCTTCTTAACCCGACACCCGGCACCCAACACCCCGGAGCAGTAATCAATCAGGTTCATATTTACCGTTATCAGCACTAAGTACCGCTACAGGTAAAAGGGTATCCATAAAAAGCTTCTGCCTGGCAGGCTCTGGAGAAGAAAAATTAGTTTTTTATATAGAATTAAAAATTAAATAAGGGCTAATTTATTGTCTGTAATCACAGCTTATTGTTCCGTTTCTTGCGTCATATCTTCCGATGATATTTCAAATTTCCTGAGACCTGGTGTTACTGCTGCAGCTATAAGAAGTAATATACCTCCGAAGGCCACTGCATAGGATTGATTGTTATGGACTATTTTCATAAGAATTTTTCCTATGCCGAGAGATACCATTATTTCAGGTATAACAATAAACATATTGAATATACCCATAAATATGCCGTATTGCTTTTTAGGTATATGATCTACAAGTATTACATAGGGCAGTGCCACAATTGAAGCCCAGGCTATACCTGCCGTTATCATAGGGAAATAGAGGAGGTTTTTATCATGAATAAAGGGAACTGTCAGTAGTCCTATACCGCATATAAGCAAAGCAGTCATATGAGTATAGACCTTTCCCATGACCTTTACGAGTAAAGGTATACATAAAGCGAATATGGGGGTTGCCACGCCTTTAATGATCATGGTATGAGTTCCCCATCTTATACCTTCGTCATAAAGAGGTGAGTTAGGATCAGTGGCTCCGAAGATATAACGGGCCACTGCTACATTATAAAATATCCAGAGACAGAAAAGACCCATCCAGGTAAAAAATTGAACAAGAGCAAGCCTTTTCATAACAGGAGGCATTTTTGTATAACAATCCCATGTTTCTTTACCCCAGCTTTTCAATGCATCCGCTGCAGTTCCGCTTTTAACATTTTTTTCTTCCCTTTCTTCGGGAGGATATTCACTGCATGTAAGTACTGTGTACATAACAGCAAAGAAATATATAATCGCACAGGCATAGAAAGCAAGATGCATCGATGTGGCTCCAGTGGATTTCAGAAAAGATAGAAGTCCTACGAGAAAAGGCACCGATCCCGAGTAAGCAGGGAGTATATTCATTAAATCCAGAGATGCTATATAAGTGCCGCATATAGTGCCAAGGCCTATCATAAGCCCCTGATATGCATAACCTGCAGGTCTCTGCCCTGTATTCAGCTTGTCACCTATAAAGGCTCTGAAGGGCTCCATACTTATGTTCAATGAAGCATCCAGCATCCAGAGACATCCTGCAGCCATCCACAGAGAAGAAGATGACGGCATAAGAAAGAGTGCTATAGTTGCAAGAATTGCACCGGTAAAAAAATAGGGTCTCCTTCTCATTTTAAGAGCGGAAATCCATGTTTTATCACTCATATAACCTATTATAGGCTGGACTATAAGACCGGTAAGAGGTGCGGCAAGCCAGAGAAATGGTAATTCATCTGGTTTCGCCCCCAGCTTTTCATAAATGGAACTCATACGGGCAAACTGTATTTCAAAACCATGCTGAATGCCAAAAAATCCTATACTCATATTTATTATCTGCCATATGGGGAGATCCGGTTTTTTCATGTCTGTTAACCTTTCTTTCAAGCCCCCCTGCGGGGGTTATTGCTCATAAAATCTTTTATAATTACCGGGGTGAGAATAAATTATTTAGTACCGCTACAGGTAAAAGGGTATCCATAAAAAGCTTCTGCCTGGCAGGCTCTGGAGAAGAAAAATTCGTTTTTTCTATAATATTAGAAATTAAATAAGGGCTAATTTATTGTCTGTAAAACAAATTAAATAAGGCAAATTATTTTTCTTCGTAAGAGCCTGTCAGGCAGAAGCTGATAAATGGTTACGAATTTACCTGTTACGGTATTTAGATAAACTGCCTCTACTTAATTTTCATCTAAAGCCTTATTTTACGCCATTAAAAATGAAAACTCCTATACCATTAAATTCTCGTGACAATTCCCTGACAGACACAGACAAACTATCCTACCGTCACGCATTACGCGTTACGCGTCACGATTCCCATATAAATTCTATTGAATAAAGACAAAACCCTTTCAGAGTTCAGAAATTTGTTTTTTAAAAATGAAGGATTCGCGTTTAACATGTGAGAATAGGAATTTTATGGAGAAAAAATATGTGGAAATTAAACATGTAACGAAATCTTATTTTACAAAGGTTGCAGTAAAAGATGTTTCACTATCTGTTCCTCATGGTTCCATATACGGCCTCCTTGGGCCCAATGGTGCAGGAAAAACTACGATTATCCGGATGATTACGAGGATTATGTATCCTGACAGAGGAGAAATATTTATAGACGGAGAGCCTCTTCAGGACAGGCACCTGCAATCCACAGGTTATATGCCGGAAGAAAGAGGGCTTTACAGGAAAATGAAAATAAGGGAACAGCTTGTTTATCTCCTTATGCTAAAAGGTTTATCTAAATCTACAGCCGTTGAAAGAGTAGATTTCTGGCTTAAAAAGGTAAATATTTACGAATGGAAAGACAGAACCATTTCTGAGCTTTCAAAGGGTATGCAGCAGAAGATTCAGTTTATTTTAACTGTGGCTCACGGACCGAAACTTCTTATACTGGACGAACCGTTTTCCGGCCTTGACCCTGTAAATACGCAGCTTATTAAAGATATAATTTTAGAGCTTAAAGAGGAAGGAACAACGACTATTTTTTCCACTCACAGAATGGAACAGGTAGAAGAAATGTGTGATTATATAGGACTTATCGACAATTCACAGGTTATACTGGAAGATGAAATATGGAATGTGAAAAAAAAATATAATAAAAATATTTACAGAATAGAAGCAGAAGGAGATCTGACTTTCATAAAAGATATATCTGGCTTAACGGTTCTGGAGATGAAAAACAAACATGTAACAGTCAGGTTCCATGAAAATTTCACTACAAAGGATTTCCTGTCCAGGGCAATAGATAAAGTGAATATTACTAAATTTGAGTTAAAACTACCGGGATTGAATGAAATATTTATAGAACTGGTAGGAGGGGGCGAAAGAGTGAAGAGTAAAAAGTGAAGGGCGAAGAGTGAGTAGTAGTGGCGTTTAAATAAACGCCAATCACGCATCACGACCCACCCGTCACGCGTTACGCGTTACGTGTCACGATTACGTCTCACGATTTACGAAAACATTATGAACAAAATCTGGCTTATAATCAAAAGAGAATACATCACAAGGGTAAAGACAAAAACCTTTTTACTTTCAACCATTCTGGTGCCGCTCGGATTTGCCCTTATAATAGCCCTTCCCATTCTGGCAGGACAGATTTCCGAACGGGAATATTTAAAGATTTATGTCATAGACAATTCCCGTATAGTTGCAGATAAACTTGTAAGCGGCGAAAATTTCACTTTTGTCCCCACAACCGACGATTATGAAGCTCTAAGAAAAACACTGATTAATAAACATCGACAGGGAATCTTGATAATACCGGAAGAACTGAACAGTGGAGACATTAAAATACTTTATTATTCCTCTGATCCTCTCAGCCTGGGGCAGGAGCTTCAGCTCAGGGTTAAATTAAAAGACATAGTGAAAGAAATCAGAATAGAAAATACCGGAATATCAAGAGAAATACTTGATAAATTAAATGTACGTCTCTCTTTATCTACAGGTAAACTCACAGATCATGGAGAAGAGAAGAAAACCAGCACCATTATTTCTGCGGCACTGGGTTATATTATGGCCTTTTTAATCTATATGACTATGTTTATTTACGGTTCTTTTGTCATGAGAGGCGTAATGGAAGAAAAAACCAATCGTATAGTAGAATTAATCATTTCTTCCGTAAAACCTTTTGAATTGATGATTGGTAAGATCATAGGCATAGGGGCCATGGGACTTACACAGCTTGCCATATGGTTTATATTGAAATGTCTTATACTGTTTGTCAGTTTATCTTTCCTCGCACATAATCCATCCCTGTCAACATCAGATCAGATGCAGATTAAAGAATTACTTTCTGATTCTCAAAATTTTGACTTTAAACTCCTCTTCTTCTTTTTCTTTTATTTCCTGGGAGGTTATTTATTATACGGTTCCCTTTTCGCCGCCATAGGCTCTGCAGTGGACCAGGAAAGTGATGCGCAGCAGCTTGTATTTCCCGTCACTCTTCCCCTGATTATACCGATGCTGATCATAACAAGAATAATCCAGAATCCTGGCGGTGCTACTGCCAGATTTTTTTCCATATTTCCCTTCTTTTCTTCTATGACCATGCTTGTAAGGCTGGCAAGTGTGGAAGTTCCATGGTATGAACTGGCGCTTTCAATGACATTACTCGTATTGACATTTCTGGGAAGTGTATGGATAAGCGCAAAAATTTACAGGACAGGTATATTGATGTATGGTAAAAAAATTACATTAAGAGAAATGATAAAATGGATTTTTATATAAATTTTCAGGCTGTATCATAAATTTTGTGTAAATTTCTATTAATACCATTCAAAATCACCTGGTTTTGTATAGAATAATCTTTGAAATAACAATATATAGACCGGGTGGGGATCGTTCAAAAGATAATGATCCTAATATTTAGGAATGGCAGAGAGGTCAATCCGTCCCCCGGGTTTAATCCGGAATAAATTATACTGAAAGATTGATTTTACGTCATTAAAAATGAATTTTTCTGTAATCTTAAATTGCCATAACTTTATTTATATGCTTTGGTTATCTTTCTTGCAGGTTGATGTTTGAAATAATGAGGTATGCCGAGATACCAGTAACCTTTACCTGTAACGGGTTTTCCTTTTAAATCAAGCCTGGCCATATAAACCCTCTTACCTTTTTTATATTTCAATTGATACATCTGGCCTGTTTCAAGATCACCTGTGGCCGTATCAGGTTTATCCAGGACTTCAAAGACAGAACCTATCTTATATTTCCCTACTTCCAGCTGCCATAATTTTTCACTCTCTGATTCCTGGCCGGCTTTTTTAGTTTTACACTTCTCACAGTATCCTCCGTTCTGATACTGTTCTATAAAATCAATTTCTTCATCACAGACACAGCAATAAAGCTTTTCCATCATTCCTGTTTTGTAATAATCAAGGGTTTTCTCCCTTCTTTCCTGTTCAGACCTGGTAATATCTTTTTTCCACAGTTCTATTTTATTTCCGTCCCAGTTTTCAGGAAATACAAACTGGGAATAAATGCCTGACACATCAGTTTTTTTACTCAGATACCCGTGGAGTTCACAGCAGAATTTATGTTCATTTTTACCTTTTATACAGTGATAAACAAGATCGAGCGTATCATCCAGTGAACAGATGGCACATATACCTTCGAAATCCTTTTTCCAGAGACCGTCTCTGAATTCAATGCCTTCTTTTTCCATAAGTTTTTCAATATCTCTGGCAGTAATACTCACATGAACCTCTCTGCCTTTGAGATTTTTAAAAGAAGGTATTTCCAGATTACTTAAATATTTTGAAGATCCTCTCTCGGGAAAATCGATTTCGCCGGACTTTTCTTTAAATATTCTGAGAGTTTCTGTTTCTATGAACTTCTTATTCTCTTCATCAATTTCCTGATTATCTGCTGCAACATCAGAAGTTTTATCTGTAAATTCAACATTTACTATAGATTTCTTGACCTGAACTTTCTGTCCGCAATGAGCACAAAAACGTGCTTCATCTCTTATTTTGCCACCGCATACAGTACAAATCATATAAACCTCCCCCTGTTCATCAGCGAAAGAACTCTTGATTAAAGTAATGACCTGAATAAGGCCATATAAAGATGGGCTATCCTTTCCCAGCTGTACTGTTCTACCCGTTCCCTGCCTTTAATAGCCAGGTCATCTCTCAATGATCGATTGTCATGAAGTTCAACTATTGCATTGATTACTTCCTGCCGGTTGCCTTTTGGCACAATTAATGCCGCATCGGCAAACACTTCAGATATTCCTCCCGTATCTGTTGCCATTACAGGAAGATAATTGGCCATTGCTTCAAGACATACCTGAGGAATGCCTTCAATACCTTGAGAAGGTACAGCAAGAATATGAGCTTTCTGATATTCCTTTTTTAATTCTTCCCTTCCGAGAAAACCTAAAAATGTTACTCTCTTTTCTAAATCCATAGATAGAGTTTTATTTTTCAATTCTTCTTCAAAATTTCCCTTACCTGCTATTCGCAGTAATGCATCCGGTATTTTCTGCAGAACTTCCAGCAAAATATCAACACCTTTTTCTTTTGTCAGACGCCCTGAATAAAGAATAATAAAAGGTTTTTCATCTTTACATGGCTTCTCAGAAATAAAAAATTTCCTGTCCACTCCGAGAGGAAGTATGGCAATCTTTTCAAAAGCCATATCAGGTTTTATCTCTTCAAGAAGAGGTATTAGTTTTCTTGACAGAAGCACCACTTTATCTGCCATGTCAAGACTTTTCCTCAAATGGTCTGCATGGACAGGATTATTTCTGGCAAATTCTATATCAGAGGCATGAGATGTAATTACGAGAGGCTGTTCGAAATTCATGGAACTTAATGCTACTGCAGGAGGAAAAGTAAGATGCTGACAGTGGACTATATCTACAGGTTTATTATTTAGTATATGTAAAAAGGCCCCTTTCATATCCTCTACTGCTTTATTAAAAGCCGGTGTATCTGCTTCTCCTGTCAGATTACCTTCCATCAGGGTAAGTTTCATCCTGGTTTCCATAAGATCTGATGTATTCAACCCGATAAAATTTACAGTACATCCCTTTTCGATCATTTCCTCATAAAGATTATTACAGAATACAACACTGCCGTTGAATCTATTAAAAGGTGAATAGATACCGGAAAGTATATTGAGTGGTTTTAATTCTTCATGTTTCATGGGTAAATTATATCATAGAAAAATGGAAAGAACAAGTTTAATCTATCGCCGGCCTGGTAAAATAAAAGCCGGCTCAAATACTTTTTCTGATGCCTTTTTCACTCTATTTCATAGCAGGAAACCAGTCTTACATTAAAACTTTTTCTTTCTATATTTGGTAGTCCTAAAGAGATAAAGGAAAGATTTCCCTGTAAGATGACCAAAAATCTGTATAACAAATAGCACATTGACGATAAACACCGGGTAAAGTATATAAAATTATATTTCAATCATATTAGAAAAGCAACAGAAAAAATATATTGATAGAGAAGTAACAGAATCACAGGTTTCCACAGGAAGAAGCTCTTTCATCGGAAGGGTAATCAAAAATAATGAGTAACCGGTTATATATTTGAGAATTGTAACGTGTGAAGGGTAAATGAAAAGATACCTTCTCATTCTTCGTTGTAAGCGCCCGGTCATGGCAGTTACACTGATTATTATAGATTGGCAACGTTTCAATTAAGGTTTAACGTTACAAAATCAGCAGTTTTATAAAGGTGACTGTCATTTCCTCTGTCAATAATTATGGAGCAGATTATCTGTCTTCCGTTTGGACTGTTATATAAAGTAACAAATTTATTTAACAATTCAAGGAATTTGCTGTTCTTTACAGGAATATAATAAGGTTCGCTTATGTATTCTACAGGAGAAAGAAGATTAGCTGCAACAAAATCACTTAAAGCTTTTTTTATCTGTTCTTCTTTTCTCTCCAGTTCTGCGGCCAGTAGAGATGCATCAAAGACACTGTTGGGATTATAATAAATAAACTCAAGTATTTCGGTTTTCAGTGAAGAATTTGCCACATGAACGATAAAGTTTCTCAAATCACTGCTTATTAATGTATTACCTATGTCTATAAGAGAAGAGCCTGACATTTATCTATCCCTCCTGTAAGCTTTTCTTTGAATTATAGTAAATAAACTTTAAAATTGGATTAAAATAATGTTAGAAAATTTTAATAAATTATTTAGCTACCAACATGAGCATATATGTATTATAGTGTATTTCATAACTTATTAGAATTTAAGTCGTCGTGACGCGTAACGCACGACGCATGACGGGTTTAATCCCTGCGCGCATCACGCATTACGCTTTACGCATTAAGAGGTCATTATTTATGGATAGTTATGAAACTAACTATATTTATGCTTAACCCGGTAAATTGCCTCTTTATAATTTTCATCTAAAGCTTTATTTTGCGCCATTAAAAATAAAAATTCTGATACCTTTAAATTTCACAAAAAATATATAAAAACTTAATTATTACTCTATAAAAAAATCGACAGCAAAAGGAATAACCACTTTTCGTCGAATAATATATCGATGATTGTGCAATCTATATATAAAAATAATAAAAATTATTTTATCTATAAAAATTTTCAGGAGGTTATTTTTTGTGAAAAAAAATTTCTTAATTTTATCAATCCTTCTGTTACTGGTAACTGCTTTATGCTCCTGTCAGCAGAAAGAAGGCTCAAATCAGCCGGAAAAAAAGAAACTTAAAGTAGCCTTCGTTTATGTAGGCCCTGTAGGTGATGCAGGATGGACCTTTGCCCATGATAAAGCCAGGAAGGAAATGGAGCAGCAACTGGATTTTGTCGAAACCACTTATATAGAAAGTGTGCCGGAAGGTTCTGATGCAGAAAGAATTTTTACCAGTCTCTGCGAAAAGGGTTATAAACTTATTTTCGGTACAAGTTTTGGCTATATGGATGCCATGGAAAATGTGGCAAAGAAATATCCCGATGTTGTATTTATGCACTGTTCTGGCTACAAAAACTCAGCCAATCTGGGTAACTATTTTGGTCGCATAGAAGAGCCAAGGTATCTCTCAGGCCTTGTGGCGGGAAAGATGACAAAATCCAATAAAATAGGATATGTAGCCGCTCATCCTATTCCGGAAGTAATAAGAGGCATCAATGCTTTTACCCTGGGAGTAAGGAAGGTAAATCCGAAAGCCAGGGTTCATGTAGTATGGACCTATACATGGTATGATCCCGGAAAAGAAAAAGAAGCAGCAGAAAGTCTTCTGGATACGGGCACAGATGTTATAGCACAGCATCAGGATACTGCCGCACCACAGCAGGCAGCAGAAGCAAAAGGTGTCTATTCTATAGGTTATAACTGTGATATGAGTAAATTCGCTCCCGGAGCCCATCTTACATCACCTGTATGGAACTGGACACCCTTTTATGTTAAGACTGCAACAGAAGTCTATAATGGCACATGGAAGACTTCTTCTTACTGGGAAGGTATGAAATCAGGTGTTGTAGATCTTGCTCCTGTGGCATCTATGGTTCCGGAAGATGTAAAGAAACTGGTGGAAAAAGAAAAAAAAGATATAATAGAGGGGAAACTTGAAATATTTGCCGGGCCAATCAAAGGTCAGGATGGAAAAGTAAAGGTAGAAAAAGATAAAAAAGTGACAGATAAAGAACTTCTGGAGATGAACTGGTTTGTTGAAGGTGTGGAAGGAAAGGTGAGCAAGTAATCAGTGAAAGGTGGACAGGAGCGTTTTATTAGAGGTCTTTCAGCTAAAACTCGGGTCAGTAAAAGGAAATTTTCAGGTTTTATAGAATAGTTCATAAAGACGTAAGGCGTGTTACACGTTATGCCTTACCTCACAAAGGTGATAACAATTTCAAGAGCAACAAAAAAAGCAAAATACAGATTAATAAAAACTGTTTTCAATTATATACTTCTTATATCTATTCTTCTAATTCTGCTGGTTTCAGGCACAGCCACAGGTATAATATACACCTGCTACAAAACCCTTCCCGACATAAGCGCCCTTGAAAAATTTCAGCCGGGAGAGACAACGAGAATCTATGCAAGCAACGGTGAACTGATAGCAGAACTCTATGAAGAAAACAGGACATGGGTTCCTCTCAAAAAAATGCCGAAAGATCTGGTCAATGCCTTTCTTGCCATAGAAGATGATAAATTTTATGCCCATCATGGTATAAGTATAAAAGGTATTTTAAGGGCTCTCTGGGCCAATATAAGGGAAAAAGGCACGAGCCAGGGAGCCAGTACCATTACACAGCAGCTTGCGAGAAACCTTTTTCTGTCTCAGGAGCAGAGCTACGGAAGAAAGATTTCCGAAATACTTCTTTCCCTTCAGATTGAGAAGAAATTCTCGAAAGATGAGATTTTGGAATTATATTTAAACCAGATATTTCTGGGTTCCGGTTCTTTCGGTGTGGAAGCTGCGGCGAGAACCTATTTCGGGAAATCCGTGTCAGATATAGATCTTGGAGAAGCTGCCATACTCGCAGGCCTTCCCCAGGCACCTTCCGTTTATTCCCCTTTTGTAGATACAAAAGCCTGTAAAAAAAGACAGGCCCTTGTCCTTAACAGGATGAAAGAGCTATCAATGATTGCTCCTGAAGAAGCAAAAAAATATATGGATAAACCTGTAAAAACAACAGGCCCCAGGGAACTTGGATTTAAAGGTTTTCGTATGCCCTATTTCAGCACCTACTGTCTCCATGAACTGGTAAAAAAATATGGTTCCGAAGTGGTCTACAGAGGCGGATTGAAGGTTTACAGCACTCTTGACATACCGCTTCAGGAATATGCCCAGACAGCATTGAGAAAAGGCATTGACCTCGGGATACAGGAATATGCCTATTGCAGCGAAGGTGCTCTTGTATGTGTGGAAAATAAAACAGGTTTCATAAGGGTAATGGTCGGAGGATATGATTACACTCAGAAAAACCAGTTTAACAGGGCATGGCAGGCCAGAAGACAGCCTGGTTCTTCCTTCAAGATATTTGTCTATACTGCGGCAGTAAACAGCGGTATATCACCTGACACTGTATTCAGCGATTCCCCCACGACATTTACCTCTCCCCAGGGGGAACCTTATACGCCTCAGAACAGTGACGGCAGGTTTATGGGTTCTATGAGAATGAGGGATGCTCTCAGGCTTTCCCGTAATGTCATAAGCGTGAAAATCATGGAACAGGTTGGCATAGATACTGTAATAAAATACGCCCATGCCATGGGCATTCAGGGCGAGTTAAAACCATATCTGTCTCTTGCCCTCGGCAGTGCCGAAGTGACTGTTCTGGAAATGGCTTCCGCCGTATCAATACTGGGGAATATGGGAACAAAAATCGAAGCTACGACAATAAAAAAGATAACGGACAGTGACGGAAATATTATAGAAGACAATTCAAACAGAACAGGTGTAAAGATTCTTCCTGCAGAAACAGCCTATAATGTTACGGATATGCTCAGAGGTGTAATAGAGAGCGGCACAGGTGCCAATGCCTATATAGGAAGGCCTGCCGCAGGTAAAACAGGCACTACAAGCGACTATCGTGATGCATGGTTTGTAGGTTACACACCGGATTTTTCCACTGCAGTCTGGATAGGTAACGATGATTTTTCTCCTATGGAAAGGGTTTATGGAGGAGATTATCCTGCCATGATATGGGCCGATGTTATGAAAAAGGCGGAAGAAAAACTCCCTGTATCGGAATTTGAGATGCCGAAAGGCGATTATGTCGAAGTAGAGATATGTCCCGAGTCAGGACTGATTGCAGGTTCAAAATGTCCTGCTCCGACAAAAAGGCGTTTCGAAAAGGGAACAGAGCCCCAAAAGACCTGTGAACTTTCTGCCCATAAAGGCTGGGTCGTTGATAATACGAAAGAGGTATCACAACCGACACCTGCACCTCCTGCAGCCACACCCGAAGAAGATGACGGGAAAATACAGGAGTAAGTGTGGTGAAGAGTGAAGAGTGAATACACCCTTCACTCTTCACCACACTTACTACTTTTGCGTCCAGTCAGGTATTGCTTCTAAAATCATTATATTCGTAATAAGATCATCCCCTGCTTTTGCATCTGACTTAACCATAAATCCTATGCCTATACGGGGGAATATAATATCACTGCCGCCCAGGTCATTTTTCTGCATAATATAATATTTCTTATCTATTTGATCCTTATATTTTTCCTGAATTTTCATTGCACTGGCTCCTACTTTAAGACCTCCGGGAGCAACGAAATTTTTATCGAATACAAAAATAGTTATTAACTTATCATTTTCTATGGTTAACATAAGTCCGTATTCACGTTTTTTATCTTTATTGTAATTATAAACAAAATACTTGTGGTTTCCTTCTCCCTTTTCAATCTTATCGGGCTCTCCCATCATTTTTTTTATGACTTTTGAAGATGTTCCGAGCTTAAGCCCTCCCACAGACTTCCCCGGCACAATATCCTTTGTAGGAAGATTTGCAAGGATTACGGAAGAAAGTAAAAAACTCAGAATTACTGTTAATATAGCAAGTTTTCTCATTAATAAAATCTCCTTTCATATAATACGTAATGCGTGACGCGTAACGCGTAACGTGTGAAGATTTTTCTTGCTCATTACGCATCACGCATTACTCATCACGCGTCACGTTTTTACTGTTTCGCCTGCCACTGTATCTTAATGGATGCTCCGTCTTTAGTGCCTGCTGAGAAACTGGCACCTGCACTGTTTCCGTTTATAGATGCAGAAATACGGAAAGCATGCTCAAGGGCTTTCATCATCGGCACATCCCCCACGCCTGACAGTTTTATTTTGTCCGGATTTAAGGAAGTAAATCCATCATAAAAATTAAGGGAATTACCTTCTTTTCTCCCTGTGAATGTAAACACTGTTCTCGGGGTGCCGTCAATCGAATAATTTGTCCATCTTCCTCCTTCATCGGACGAATTTCTGTATTTTTTTATGGCTCCTTCACCCTGCCCTTTTATAAGTCCCGTACCGGGATCTATGGAAAAAGTGAAGGCATAACTGATTACTATATCCTGTTCAACAGTGCTTCCTTTCGCAGGATGTTTCGAGTAGGCATGGTATATGCTTTCCCCGTTACCGCTCCACTGCGAACCGCCTGAAGGTATTGAAGCTCCTGCAAGGCTTCTGCCGCCTTTCTGAAAATATACAAGTTCTCTTACCTGGGTGACCTTCTCTTCTATCTGCTGGATCTCTTTTACAATACCTTTTCCAGGAGCAATCCATATGGAACTGTTTACTACCCTTTTTTCATCCGCAAAACCGGATGTTATATCAATCTTGAGACATTGAAATATACCTGCAGGAACCTTTACAAATTCCTGAGATGTTACCTTTGCGGTTATAAGAACATGTTTACCGGAAATTTCTCTGTCCACTGCGGTCCAGGTGGCATTGAGTTGAAGGGGAAATTTAAGGTTCATGGCAGGAACAAGTTTATTCCATTTCTCCCTTGTTGTTCCAAGATACATGAGTGACGAACCGTCTTTGACCATATAATCTTCCTGGACATCACCAGACGTATCAATACTTTTAACGATAAAAGCCTGTTTTCCCTGTACATCTTTCGTGCCTCCTATGACAGAGGTTTCAAAAGAAATTTCATCTCTGTCTCCCCATAATTGTTTTTGCATCACCACTGCCTGTCCCTGTTCAAAGGGGAAACTGTCTGCTCCTATTGTTATTGGAGGCAGGTCTTCGGAAATTACAGGGTTGCAGAAGACACATAAAGACAAAAGGCTTAATAAAAGGAAAATCTTTTTAGCAATCATTTTTTTCAGCTCCTTATTATATTCGTGACGCGTGACGCGTGACGCGTGACGCGAGCATGTAACAGATATCTCTTCTCATTAGTTTACAATTGCAGAAATTATGCCTAATAGGGGCGGAATATCCGCCCCTATAAAATTTATATCTATTTATATTAATAAGCATTTGAAATTATGTATAATCACGCGTCACGCGTTACGCGTCACGCATTACGATTATATTATCCAAGTTTTCCCAGACTATGTATAAGTGATTTTGACAGTATCTCCTGGCCTTTAACCAGTTTCTCCTGTGCTTCTTTTACTACTTTAAGTCCTTCTTCAAGGTGAGCAGTATTGGATTCCATAAGGAAGAGAGTCAGAATATTAAAAGCTTTCTGGTATACACTTATGCCGTCTTCTATTATTCCTACAGCTTCAAGTCCTTCCTGGGCTTTAAGTGTTTTAAGCTCTGTAGAAATTTCCGGTAATTTTGACGCAGTTTCTTCTATTTTATTTTTCATCTGGTTTATAATTTCTTTTAATTTTTCCGGAGGCAATTTTCCCGATCTTACCTGTTCTACGGCATTCATTAACGTATCAAGATATTTACTGGCAATCCCGAGTTCTGTCAATCCTTCTTTATTTACCAAAATGCTTCAACTCCTTTATAAATTTTAAAAACAAAATTATTATAACACAGTGAATTTTAACAGGCAAGAAAAATACTGAAGTGAGTAGTGAATAGTGAAAAGTGAAAAGCTAGAAAACCTTATCTAATCTGGTTTATAACATATTAAAATATTAATTGCTTATGCTCAGGCCAGTAATAAAGTGAGTATTGAGGAGTGAAAAGTGAAAAATGAAAAAACAGGACATCACTCACTATTCACTCCTTCTTAATTATGAATTGTTATGAAACTAACTATATTGTAAGCAAATAAGTTGAATCCTTTTTCAATTTACTGTATCATAATATATAGAGGTGATTTTTATGGATATGACTTCAATTATGTTCGTAATTTCCATGGGAATTTTACTATGGCTTGGCTGTTATGCCTGCAGGGAAGGGAAAAAACAGGTTGCAGAAGTGGAAGAAAAAACTGATAATATTAGAAGGATGTGATCATTCTGGAAGAAGAAATTCTTGTAAAGAAAAGTAAAGAGGGAGATTTTGAAGCTTTCGAAGAACTGGTTAATCTCCATGAAAAACATGTATATAATATAGCATGGAATATGTTAAGAAATCAGGAAGATGCAGAAGAGGTTCTTCAGGAAACCTTTATAAAAGCCTACAATAAATTAAATCAATTTGAAGGTAGAAGTAAATTTTCCACATGGCTTTACAGAATAGCAACAAATGAAGCCCTTATGATAATCAGAAAGAAGAATCCAGTACAACCTGTTTCTCTCGACGAACCAATTGATGATGGTTACAGAACAAAAATAAGAAGAGAACTCATTGATTGGAAAGAAAATCCGCAGGATATTTATTTAAAAAAAGAATTGAAAGAAAAAATAGACTATATAATCTACAGTCTTCCCGAAGATTATCGCTCCGTTTTTGTCCTCCGGGATATTCAGGGCTTTTCAGGAGAAAAGGTAAGTGAAATTTTATCCATCACCATCCCGGCAGTAAAGGCACGGCTCCATAGAGCAAGACTCTATGCAAGAGAAATATTGAATGATTATTTCAAAGAACAGAGGTGAATATAATGGAATGCAGGAAACTTTTATCAGAACTGTCCAATTATATTGATCATGATATTGACCCTGCTATATGTGAGCAGATAGAAAAACATATTGACGGATGTTCTCCATGCCAGGTTTTTATAGAGACTCTGAGAGATACGGTGAGAATCTTCAAGGAAAACTGCCCCCAGAAGGATGTTCCGGAAGAAGCAAAGAAAAAACTCAGAGAAAAGTTAAAAGAAGTGAAAAGTGAAAAGTGAAAAGTGGAGGGTGAGGAGAAGCAAAATCCCTTCACTCTTCACCCTTCACCTTTCACTAAAATAATTTCGACGTCAAAATATCCCAGAGGCTTTTCTTTTCCTGAGGCTTTTCATCTGATAATTCCTGCTGATCTCCACTTCTTATTATCTTATTCATAGAAAGGCTGAACCCTACCATAAGTGACGGCCCCAGTTCCAGGGCAAGTTCTTTGTTTACGTCATCTACCTTGCTTACAGGCATTTTAAACTTCAGACATCTGACTCGGAGTTCATTTTCAACATATTTATCAAAGTTCTTAATTATAGATGTGCCTCCTGAGAATATGACAGGAATAGATGATACTATTTTATATTTTATCTTAAAATTTTCCATAACTGTTATTATATCATTGAGCATTTTCTTTATAAGTCCTGTCACAAGGCTGAATAAAACAAACTCACTCTCTGTAGCACCTTTCTGAAGATTCAATTTCAGATTTTTCTTTTTCAATATTTCAGCTTCATTAAAACCCAGTTTCAATTCGGCAGCTATAGCTCTGGTAAGATCATTGCCTCCTACAGCCAGCGTACTTGTATACCATAAAGATCCGTCTTTCAGGATATTTATAGAAGTACTTTCTGCTCCAATATCTATAACTGCAACACACTTACTTTTAATATTTTCGCTTATAAGAAGATTTATTGCCTGATTAATTAAAAATGGCTGAAAATTAATACTTGAAAGGCCAAGACCGCTTTCTTCCACAGTCTGTTTTATACCGTCTACAACCTCTTTCTCCGCTCCTCCCACTATTATCTCCATCTTTCCTTCCTGTCCGGGAAGATAGGAGTGTATTACCTGATAATCAAGGATAATGCCCTGTTTGTAAAAAGGAAAATGTTCTTTTGCCAGTTGGGGCAGAAGTTCCTGAAGTTTTGTTTCTGGCATTTCTTTTAAAAGGCACGTGTAAAAATATCCTCTGTTTTTTGGCACCGATGTTATAACCTTTGTAGATTTAATATCATGGTCACTGAAGGTCTTCTTTAACAGAGTACCAAGTTTTTTGGGATTTACTATAAGGCCATTGTGCATGGTGCCTTCAGGCGTCGGAACTACAACTATCTTAGCAGGGTACATAAAATATCTCTCATCTATATTCATCTGAACTATTTTAATATACATTGAACCTATATCTATGCCTGTATATTTACACAATATATCTCTGATTGTTTCTTTACCCAGAAAAGAGTGTAACTGTACATTTATAATACCTTCAGAACTAGGAACAACAGTAGCGGTGCCTATCCTCCTCGCCCGTTTCGGCGCTTCATCCGGAGTTATGTCAGGAGGTTTAATATTTGTTTTCTGACTTAATTCCATATATCTGGGAAGAACCCGCGATTTTTCCGATGGTTTAAAAGGAGTTCTACGTACAGGCATTTCTATATATTCTTTTTGCATTAATGCCTGTTTCATTTCTGTGGCAGAACGAAACCTTCTGGCTGTATCCTGTTCAAGGGCTTTGCTGATTACATTTTCCATATGGAGAGATATTTCAGGTCTTAATTTTGTAACAAGTGAGAATTCAAGGGATTCTCTATCTGCAGGATCCTCTCCTGTAATAAGATGATGCAGAGTGGCTCCAAGACCGAAGATATCACTTTTCAGGTCTATCTTACCTATATACTGCTCAGGAGCCATATATCCCGGCGTACCTATAAGGGTGCCTGTTTTTTCCGGTTCAAATTTTCTTGCTATGCCAAAATCTATAAGTATAACTTTCCCGGTGCCGTCTTCCATTATAAAATTTGTTGGTTTTAAATCCCTGTGTATTATGGGAGGATTCAGATTATGAAGATATTCGAGAATTCCGCAGATCTGTATGCCTATATTTTTAACTTCCTCTTCAGACAATTTTTTATCTTTATGTGCAAGCAGAACCTGTTTGAGGTTTTTACCATATATATAGTTCATAACAAGATAATATTTGTCATTTTCCACAAAATAATCTGTTACTACAGGAATATTGGTATATCTCATCTTTGCCAGGATAAAAGCTTCTTCTTTAAATTTCTGAATTGCATATATACGTTCTTTCTGACTGTTGAAATAATTTGACATTTCTTTTATAACGCATATGCTGTTGCCAAGGTTCTGATCTTCTGCTTTTAATACAGTAGACATACCACCGGCACTTATAATCTCCAGAATCTTATAACGGCGATTTAATATAGAATAATCTGACTCCATAACAAGGGTACATCCGCAGTTACTGCAGAATTTACTGCCCTCAAGGTTGACTACATCACAGTTATAACACTTCATGACAGGTACACTCCCGGTGAGAGTTTAAATAAAAAAATCAAGTTCATCTCCATCAAGCGGTGTTTCATCATAATCTTCTTCAATATAAGATACTTCATCTGAAAAATCTGAAAAGATATCGTCTCTCAGTTTATAGAGCGTTAGCTCCAATTTCTTCTGTATTTCCATAAAAGAATTCCTGGAATTCACATTAAAACCTTCTTTTCTGAGTTCTTCTCTGATAAACTGTTCCAGTTCTTTTATCTTGCCATTTATATATTTCCTTGTTTGCTTACGATTCCTCTGGGGAAGTTCCTTTTTTATCCTGTTTAACTCCCCTCTTATTTTATGATAAAAATATTCTGCTAAAATTTTTCTCGTTTCTCTGTCAGCCTCTTCAAAAGAATTAAAGAGGGAAAAAGCACATTTATTACCTTTATAGTCAAGTCCTGTCCAGCCGTAAACCGGTTCACCATTGAAGTCGGTTATATGCTTTTTTACCAGAAGCTTCGTCAATATATTTGGTATCTGATTTATCTGGACTTTCTGTGCAATGTTTTTTCTGGCTTTCTTCCAGGCTTTTCTGGTCATGGCAGACTTTATGTCATTACGGGCTTTTTCAAGACTTCTGGAATATATCTTCTCAATTTTCCCGTTACTGTCTTCTATTATACTTACAAAAATATTTATTCCCTTTACATCTGTTTCATTCAATTCAAATATTAATTCTCCGGGGAGTTCAACAGATATGTCTCCCTTTTCATAAGAAATTGGATATGATACATCTCTGATCTGTATTTCATCGGGGAAATTTTCTTCTATTCTTTTTATTTCTTCGTGGGATATAAAATCTTCAGAAGAAGGAGGCTGAATATGTTCTTTTTTTAGATAATTCTCCAGGTCTTTTAAACTTTTTATCCTTTCCTGTATGCAGATATTACCGAGTGTATCTTCCAGACATTCCTGAAAATCAATTCTGTCTTTGCTGAAACTCTCCGGAGATTTATTAAATAGCCTTTCAAGTTTAAAGGACAGCTCTCTGGATTTAGAGAGGAAATCATTCAGAATGGGATATCTTTTTGCTAAACTTTTACTGTTTTCAAGGAAAATATCTGTAATCTTCTGAAGGAATTCTCTTATTGTAGCCTCAGGCCAGCACCAATCCCAGAATTGCCTGGGGCATATGGTATTGTCTGAAAGCCTTATAAACCACTCACCATGGCGGTTTTCCACTTCTGTTTTTGAAGAAAATATTACTTCTTCCATTCCTCCTTCTACAGTAGAAGCGCTGTCAGTAAAGGCTCTCTTGTGCTCTATATAACAGCTATAACTATTTCCGCTGTGACTTTTTCTGACTTTTATGGGACTGTAGAGCATTATATTAAACACATGTTCCTGAAACAAGCTGATATGTTCTCTATTTAACCTTGGAAGAGTTTCAGGGCACGACATCTCCAGATGTTCATAAACTGATTTTGCCGCGTTCAGAGCATTTGTTATGACATGAAGATTATAGCCGAACAATTGAGATTTCTCATTCATTTCTTCTTCAGAGAGACCGTAAAACTGTCTTGCTATATTATATTTGGTCAGGAGATCGGACTGCGGTACCGCAAGCTTCTTCCTTTCCATAATTATTTCATAAGGTGTTTCGTCAGGGAAAAACTTTTCCATATGATAAAGTCCATGAGTGCCAAAACTGGCAGCAAAGATAACTATATCCAGGATCTTTTCCGGAGCGGTAGCTACGAACTGAGCCAGATTATATTCCAGAGGAATATTCATTACAACCTGCCCTTCTTTTGTGAGCTTTCCGTCTCTATCTATAATTTTTCTCTTTTTCAATATTTTAACTGCATAGTTATATTCTCTTCTGTCTAAATGTGTGATAAGCTCTATATCGTGAAGTTTCACCTCTCTATCTGCAAGAATAATAGCCAGTTCATAAGGCGTATTGCTGGCAAGAGAATAGGATACAGGGGTAGGTCTTATTTCATCGAAATTTATTTCTTCCCAGAAGTAAGAACTGAGCACATAAACCTGTCCTTCTCTGTAACGGCCACACCGTCCCATCATCTGAATAAGTGAATTGGGCGGCAATGGAGTTCTCTGCTGCCTTTTTACACCCATATATTCACAGACAAAGATCTTTTCATTTACAACTATTACATCATTGAGATCCAGTGTAATAGACTGTTCTGCCACAGGGGTAGAAAAGAGTATAAAAGGTTTGTCCAGATTTTCCTTATGGGCAAAAGGTGCCATTTCCTGGACATTAATACCTCCATGAAGATATTTGCATATAATATCATCACCGTATACTTCCTCTATTTCTGCTGCCCACAGTTCTGTTTCAAATCTGGTAGGCAGAAATACAAGGCATGAGTGTCCTTTTTCTATTATTTTATCTTTTATATATCCTTTTTCTTTTTTATTTCCATAGAGAAAATCAGCGAGATCTTTGAATACCTGCTTTTTGCTTATAGGATAATTTATACCTGACACATAGTGTACATCTGCATCAAAATAAGCTTTAATTTCCTTAGGATCAATTGTTGCACTGAGACACCACGGGCGGAGGCCCTGCCTCTTTATAAGTCCCATTGCTATTTCAAGCTGCTCCGATGTGGCATGTATTTCATCAAGTATTACCAGTTCATCATACCATATCTGTTTATCTCTGAGCCAATCAATAAGAATCCCATCGGTAACTTCAAGTATCGGTGCATCGGGATTAATTTTCTGATCCCTGTTTATACAGCCAACAGATATTGACTGTCCGTATATATCCTCCATAGATTTCATTGCAAGATAGCTTGCAAGTCTTGTAGGCTGCCTGACAATAATTCTTCTGAACCCTCCTGTGAGATGGGCCAGTACAGGTGTAACCATAGATTTACCACAGGCAGTTTCACCGATTAAAATTCCCGGTTGAGAGAAATCAAGTTCTCCAAGTATTTTACCTATAGGCAACTGAGCCGCGAAATCAGCTAATTTATGAGCAAGTTCCATTTAAAATTTATCTCCGATTATTAAGATTTTTAATAAAATATTCTACAGGTTTCTCTATATTCCCCCTTTTTTATCAAAGTTAATTTTCGTCCTTTTAATTTATTAACCTGAACATAAACATGTAATAAAGGTCTTCCTCCCGTCAGGGGCGTTACACGTCACGAGAGCAGTTATGTATTACTGACCCGAGCATAAGCATTTAATAAAAGTTTTCCTCCCGTCACGCGTCACGAGAGCATATATGTATAGTGTATTTCATAACTTATTAGAATTTAAGTCGTCGTGACGCGTAA
>JAKPQU010000299.1 GCA_029555925.1 Bacillota bacterium | reverse complement strand
TGCCTTATTTAATTTGTTTTACAGACAATAAATTAGCCCTTATTTAATTTCTAATACTATAGAAAAAACTAATTTTTCTTCTCCAGAGCCTGCCAGGCAGAAGCTTTTTATGGATACCCTTTTACCTGTAGCGGTACTTAGCTACTCTAAAACCATGGATACAAAAAAACTTATCAAGGTTATAGCAGCACATACTCCGATAATGACATTTATGATACCGTCTATCTGAAGAGCGGAACTCTTCAGACTGTATAAAATCAAAATACCTCCAAAGAAAAATGACATAAAAATCAAACCGGGTGCCATAGTTTTCTGTATTACAGGAGAAAGAACGGACCTGGAAGGGTCCACAGGGTCTATATAACAGAAAGTCTTCTTCCCATGTGATAACATATTTATAATCTTTTTACTTCTGCCGTCCGTACCCGAGGTATAACGGTAAAGTAAGTATTTATCGCCTCTATATATTTTTCCTTTTACTTCATAGGAATAAACTATAGATGGCCAGTATTCCGTATAAAAGGTTTCAGAGTCCTGATATGTATCACTTTCAACCCTGCTTGATATGATTTCACATGGCACTTTCTGCCAGTTATACCTCACGTCCATGATATGACCCAGAGGTATAAAAATAAAAAATACAGATCCTCCAATTCCTCCGACAATCAAAAAGAAAGAGAGGAGAAATAAATAAATATTACTTTCCTTCTTTTTATATACACCTTTGACCATAATTATTTTCTATCTTTAACTCATCTCTTCCTCTGAATATTTTCTTTTCCTGCCTCTGTTTTTTACTATATTATTTTTCCTTCTGAACTCTTTTATATCCTTGCCTGTCAGCCATCCTGAAGGCAGATAATCATATTTTTTATTCAGTCTCTGAGCAATATCATTGTCTGATCTGTCCTTATTTATGTATCTTTTTATCTCTTCGCAATTATCATTCAGAAAATCTTTCTTTCTGGTAAGGAATAACCTGAGAGGTATAACTGACCCATCGGGAATTTGCAAGAATTCTGATAAAAAAATCTTCAAAAGCTCACATTCTGCTATACCGGTAATCTGAGAAATAACAGTGTAATCCAGTTGTATTTTATATATTTTTTTCATTACTTCAGGACGTTTTCTGCACGGGAAGAGTTGTTCACTCAGAAAAGAGCCTAACTTTTTCAAATCGTCACAGTATCTTCTATAAGCTTCCAGTTCATTTTTTGCTTCTTCTTTAATATTCCATGGTAATTTATGATTAATAATAATATGTTCCGGAATATATGGAGGTATATCAACTAAAAAGACACCACACAGTTCTTTAATTATTATAGCAGGATATACCGGAGCCTTATAGCTGTCACGAAAGGTTTCTCTCATTTTTTTCTTTTCTATTCTTTCAGAGATATTCTTTACCATTTCAAAAGCTTCTTTACAGAATGTTTCACTGAAGCCTGTTTCCCTGGAAAGGCAGGAAAAATAATACTCCATCAATACTCTGGTTATGAATTCCTCTTCCACCTGAACAATCTTTTTCAATATAACTCCAATGGATTTACAATTATTCTTTATTTCATTGTTAAATAATATTATAAGCTCCCTGTCCCGTATCAATTCTTTATTTAATTCCTTATATGTTTTTTTGCTATCAATAATAAGACTGAATATGGAATTGACTTTACTTAATTTACTTTCCCCTGAGATAGATACAAGCTTCAAAGAGTTTACTGCTTCTATTAATAAATCAAAAATCTTTTTAATATCGTCTTCTTCCTCCGGAGAAATAAAAAATCTACCGGACAGGTCGGAAGCTATGGAAGAGAGTTTTTTATCAAGACCTTCTTTCTGCATTTTCCCAAGAAAATCTTTAAAAACACTGTCATCCTGAAAATCAACTACTTTTATAATTCTATCCAGTTTTTTCAGTTTCCTTACAAATTCATCTATAATTTTATCTGTATCTCCTTCCAGAACTATTCTTATTTTTCGTACAATCTCAAAAGAGGGAAATGAAAAAAAGATGTTTTCAACATCGGAAATATATTTATACACAATATCTCCCGTAGTAACAGGAAACTCTTTTTCAGGTACATAGCAGTTTCTTTTCTTTCTTTCCTTTAAAAGAGTGAAAATATTATATATTTCAGTCACCATCTCAGGTGAAAATAAAACAAAAATATATGGAATTTCCCTGTAGAACATCAGATTGTCTGTGATTTTACAACAGAGCTGTCTCATGGGCTCAGGTATATTACAAAATTCTTCTCTCATAACTTCTTTCATATCCTGATATGATTCACGGGAAGGTAAAGAAGAGGGACTATTGTCTGACTCATCATATATAAGATACAGATTTGAATATTCCTGAAATAAATCTTTATAAATGTCTCTTTCAAGAGCCGTTCTTATTCTCTCTACCATATAAGTAAAGTCATGTCGGTTTAATTTACCATTCATATGTTTTCTTCTCCCGTAATGGCCGGGCATGTTTTCGTTAAAATGCCATCTCCGTTTAATATTCCATTCATATTACCGCTATTTGTTTTACAGACAATAAATTAGCCCTTATTTAATTTTTAATTCTTATAAAAAACTAATTTTTCTTCTCCAGAGCCCGCCAGGCAGAAGCTTTTTACAGATACCATTTTACCTGTTACAGTAATATGTATGTCCTTATGTTTTTCTTCTCCTGTAACGGTCAATCTTTCTTTCGTCAAAATATTATAAAATTTCTTTTATAAAAATTTCGTTAAGAAGCGTTATAAGAGATTTATAACGTGTATTTCCGTCTCTATATAGATAGTTATTAAACAGGTTATAAATTGAAACAGCCAGGTCTTTTTCTAAAAATGCTCTCACTTTCCTGTTCTTTCTCTCCTGTTTGTTATCTTCATATCGTTCAAGATGATATTTTACAGTTAATATCTTCTCATAAAGTCTGTTCAGACAATGAGGGATTATCCTGTTATCAATCCGTAACAAAGGCCTGTAATAAAATGGTATAACAGGAATCACATTTATAGTATTATTAAACATGGGATGAATTACAGGACATGGCAGTTTAACAAAGGCCATTTTTGTCTGTAGAGATGTTATTCTATCCATGTCCATAGAGGAAGATTTTTCCCTGTTTTTCCTCCATTCTCCGAAGATATGAGACGAATAAAGCCCATGGGCTATGTCTGCAAGTTCATAACTGTACAATGCCGTTCCGTATTTTACTTCTCCGGAAGCCCACTGAACAATATCCTCATCTGTAGCAATCTGAAAAATCAGACTCTTAATATCAGATGGACATGACTGATTAAAAATTATATTCTCTGTTATATTACACTGATGTTCGTCATATAATATAATGTTTATGCCAAGACCTCTTATATAATAAATAAAAGATTTAATAGCAGAGGAAGCACAGATTTTTAATTCGTCCAGCAAAAATCCTTCTGTTATATTCATATCACCGGATTTAAGAAGAGATAACTCTTTATTCATGTCAATAACCGGATGGTGAAATTCCTGTTTCTTTTCTTTCTCCAGTGGTCTTATAAAATACTGATACCCTGCCAGAGGAGCTTCAAACTTATTTAACATATTCCTGTTTCCTGATAAATTCAACAGGTCCTCAATTTTTTTATACATATCACTGTTGCTATTTAAAATCCTGTTAACTTCATTATTTGAATATGAAGAAACACTCAATTTACCTGAAGGTTCTATTTTAAATCTTACATTTAATTTTTTTGCCGCAAAACCGGATAGTGTCTCCAGAGTCTGTCCACGAGTGCATAAGGCATGATTGATTACTATGTCGGCATGTATTTTCTTTCTTCCATCTTTATAAAACATCATATCTTTATCCGGTATAACCCTAGAGATAATACCTTTAAAGCCATGTCTGTTCATAATCCTGTCACCTTCACAGGCAGGTTTTTCATCTACAATTTCAATTTCTATCAGATTGGCCTCTTTAATGACTCCTGTTACAACACCTGATATACCGGCAGGAACATATTTTGATACATCTTCGTAGCACAGAGCGTTATCTGTAAAAGGACTGAATGAAAAATCTCTCATCCATTCTTTAAAATCTTCTTTTTCCCTGACAGCAGATAGCAGAATATCTCCTTCACGGACATATATGCCTGTTTTAATAATACCTGTTTCATCTAAATTCTTTAACTCTTCTTCTGAATAAAAAGGATTGGTACCGGTAAAAATCATACTGTCATCTGTAGAAAAACTCAATTTCCCATGAAAATATATGGAAGTCAGTTTTCTGGATGCAGACTCGGAAATTACTACAGAACATTCCTCATCTTTAACAAATATACAGAAAAGATTGACTCCATGAATAAAATCTATCCCTCTTTCCTCCGGTTCTGTATATATGAGAGGTTTTTCTTTATATTTCAAAGGTATGGACTGTTTTAGTACAGGAGTAAAATCACTATCTGATAAAAATGGTATCATGAGAGGAGTAATACTGAAAATCTGTGAAGGCGAGAAATCTATATAACCGATTTCTTCCCTCTGAACATCAAGAAAAATTCCATTTGCTCCGCGGGCAGAAACACGGCCATTTTTAATATGTTTATCCTCTCTCTCAGTTCCTGAAGCTATATATTTATCCGGGTTATCCTCTTCATCGGGTGTAAAAAATATCAATTCATCTGTTATTACATTATTATGAACCTTTAAATAAGGAGTTTCAAGAATAGCTGCTTCATTTATTCTGGCATATTCCGTAAGATAAAAGAACCTGTCTTCTTCTATACAGAAAGGACATATTCTTCCGTAATACGAATAGTGAATATTTTCTCTATTTATCCCTGTAATCTTTTTCTGCCATGTTCTTATAGAAAATTTATCATTATCTGTCAGTACATAAGACAGAGGCGATGAAATAAACAATGCTTTTACTGATTGTTCAAGATATGGCAGAAATTTATTCTGCAGAAATATTATAAAATCGTCAAAACGAACAATATTACTGCCGAATCTCTTAAAGACATACCTATTTTTCTTGAATTCATTCATTACAAGGTAATGAAGATAATCTCCTATTTGAAGGACAATATTATTCGAAAGACAGTTTCTATCGTCTTTATGTGGATTTTTATTTACCAGTATATAAAGTAAACCCTTTATATCATTCAATGTAAGTACGGTATCTTTAGAATGGTATGGAAGTCCATAACGTACAAATCTCCTGTTAATCTGCCATCTTCCTGATTTCCCGATAAAAAATCTCTCTAAAAATTCCTGCCTGAAATCAGACAATATTTCATCATCACGTAAGAGCTTAATTCCTTTTAAGTCATAAGGATCCAGTAAAGAAACCAGGTCTTCTCTCAGGTTTTCTTTAAAAGAGTTATCTTTATAAATATATAAATCTTTAATTCCGGACAACATCTCTCTATCTATATGATATAACTCCATTATCTCTTCGTCAGATACTCCTGCAAGGAAAAGGAACAGAGGTGTTATGAAACATTTACCTTTAAGTTCAACACATCCCTTATTAATCAGATTTTCATCTTTAAAGATATCTCTGCAGGGAATATGTCTGAAAAATCTGATAACTTGACCAAAAGGACATGGTCTGATAATAGCTTCGTCTTCATTGAATATAAGCCCCGGCGATTCTACAAGGTTTAAAATAAAAGCCCTTTCTTTACCATTCAATAAAAAAGTCCCTTCCTGTGTAACAGAAGGGATGGAAAAATAGAGGAAACCTGTATCTGCATTACCGGCTGTGAGAGTAATTTTTACGGCCCTATACTCTGGTAAAAAATGGTCTGAAAGGGTAATATTAAAAGCTAAATTATTAAGATCATTTCTGCCATAAAAGGGACTGTTAAATTCTTCAGTGAGAAGATCTTTAAAGGAGGTATGATGAAAATTTCGTCCTTCTCCTGTCCAGAAATATTCGTAAGATCGTGCCTGATTATGATATACTAAATCATTACAACATGTTTCAGTAGAAAAATACATAAAAATTCCTTCACTCTTATTTATATGAGAATCGTCACGCGTAACGCGTAACACGTGACGGGAGGAACAAATTCTCATGCTTCTTTATGGCCGAACCGGTCATAGTTGTTAGTCTAATACCTGATTAATACAGCGAAATTCTCCTGATTCGCCGAAAAAATTCATTCTCCTGCTTAAGATATTATATCATAGAATAGAGAATTTTTAAAAGAAAAAACCTAGTCTCCTACAAGAATAAAAGGGGCCCAGTAGAAAGGATGGCAGTAGCCTTCCTTTACTATACATGCTCTCGCCTCTTTAAGCGCTTCTCTGCTGCTTTTACCCTGTTTTAAACCTGCAAAATATTTCTCTATCATCATATTCGTAGATACAGTTTCCACACTCCAGAGACTCATCAACACATTCTTTGCTCCCGCATACTGAAAGGCTCTTCCCATTCCCATAGTGCCTTCTCCCGAAACAGTTTTCCCGAGGCCAGTTTTGCAGGCAGAAAGGACTGCCACGTCTGCCCCCATCTTCATATCCATGACACGGCTCATAGTAAGAAATCCGTCGTCATTATTATTAACAAGACACAGAACCAGTGCAGGTTCTTTTATATAAGGTATATCATTATCCAGAATGCCATGAGTGGCAAACAAAAGATAACGGTAATCTGCAAGGTTTTTGCTCTTTAAGCCTGTCAGAGTGGCCTCTGTTCCCGATAAAGAAGTAATCTCTCCGGGGAATATGGCAGATACTCCGGCAAGTAATTCACCGGTCTGAGGAAGTCTCTGAAATTCAGTCATACCCTGTCCCAGCCCCTGCAATGATAGAAAACCATATTTTTGAGGTGTAACTGCAGTGCCTTTCAGCCTGTCATCCTGTTCATTAAATACAGGATCTCCTATGGCAAACAGACCTTTACTGGCTTTACCTTTATTTAATGTTCTTATCATTGTAAAAGAACTTGCAGACTGGTAATAGCTTATATTATATCTATCTCCTCCATATTTTATGCCTTCAGGACAGGGTCCGAATTTTCCCTGAACCATTTTCATGGTCGAAGGCATATCACAGACAAGGGCTTCAAAGGGCAATATACCGAGTATTTCATCGGGAATTATTATTATTTTCTCATCTTTAATCTCAGATACAAGAGGTTTTAACAGAAGATCATATAATTTTTTTCCTGTCTCAGGTTTGAAATCTCCCAGAGCAGAAACATCTTTTACATCCTCAAAAGTGCTTCTGTATTCCCTTACAAGGCCGGTAAGAGACTGATTTGTTACAGGAATCGTTACTGTCTTTACAATCTGTCCTTTTTTTATGAGCCATCCAATGGTTTCTCTATCTGTAACTTCATATTCTATTATGACCTCTCCGTCATTTAATTTTATTTCTTCAGGCTTCAGCGGTCTGGGGTACATAATAGATGCATATTCAGGATAATTCTGCCTGAGGTGACTTATAAATTTTTCCTTTTCTTCTTTAAGAGGAGCCAGCATAGCGGTAAGTTCCGTTATTTTATCTTTATTATCATTCTTATAAGCTTCTTCCATCTGTTTATACAGGGAAGCAATTTTATTAATAATAGTTCTTTCTTTAACGGAAATTTCTTCAGGGAGTCTGCAGTCGCTTCCTTCATACTTTCTGGCTATTTCTTCGGCAAAAAGTCTTGCCTTTGTGCTTTCCCCGTAGAGAAGTCCTTCGCTGTCACGGTTCAAATAGTGGTAAATCCTTACAAGTCCTTCATATGGTGCAAGACGTCTGAAACCTTCAACATGTCCTTCGAAGAAATTTTTCCTCTGGCTCTGGGTAAGACTATCTCTCTGACGTTCCAGGAAATCCACTGCTTTTTTGTAATATTTCTCTGCTTCCTTATAATTTTTCATCCCCTCTTCAGACATGCCGAGACCGATATATGAAACTACCACATAGGCATCCCTGTTTTTCTCCAGATCTTCCAGAATATTAAAGAAAGATTCCTTTGCTTTTCCGTATTCTTTTGTAGCAAGATAATATTTTCCAAGGCATATGCCTGAATAAACAGGATTTTCCAGAGAATTGAACAGTTCATAGGCTTTCTTTAACTCCCCTCTGGCAAGATATACTTTACCTATATTGGCAACTGTAGAATCCGTGGAAAGTCCTATAGTTTTCTTAATCTTCAGAGATTTATCAAAACATTCCAGGGCTCTGTCATATTCAGAGAGGTCATAATAAATATCTCCTATATTATTCAGGTCAAAAGCCTCATTTTTTGCATCTCCCATTTTTCTTTTAATTTCCAGGGCCTGATTGTAATACTCAAGGGATTTCTGATAATCTCCCAGGTTAAAATAAATGAGACCGATATTTCCCAGGTTAAGAGATTCTCCCTGGGCATAAGCCATTTTTTTATTTATTTCCAGAGCCTGATTGTAATACTCAAGGGCTTTTGTGTAATCTCCAAGGCTGTTATAAACATTTCCTATATTGGCAAGATTTTTGGCTTCTCCACCTGTATAGCCCATCTTCCTGGTAATTTCCAGTGCCTGATTGTCATAAGTAAGGGCATGTGTGTAATCTCCAGATTTCTCATAAACACCGCCTATATTGGTTAAATTAATGGCTTCTCCCTGGAGATCACCAGTTCTTTTGGCAATATCCAGTCCTTCTTCATAATACTCAAGGGATTTATCATAATCTCCAAGGTCAGAATAAAGATTTCCCATACTTACACAAACTTTTCCCTGTCCCTGTAAATCATCGAGTCTTTTAAATATATCCATGGCACCTTCATAACTCTGAAGAGATTTTTTATAGTCTCCCATATTTGCATAAATAAGACCTATATTTACAAGATTTTTCCCTTCTCCTTTTACATCTTTAAATACGTTGCTCCTGCACATTTCAAGAGCATCATTACAGTATTTCAGAGCAGTTTTATAATCCCCCAGGTTGGAATAAATCATGCCCATATTGCCAAGAGTGGAGGAAATACCTTCTGCATAAAAGGTTTTTTTGAATATTTTCAATGCTTCTTCAAATTTTGCCAGGGCACCTTTATAATCATATTTACTGTAAAGTTCCAGACCTTCATTGTATATTTTCTTGCCTTCTTCTTCAGATTGAGCATAAAGGCAGGCAGTAGATAAAATAAAAAAAGATAAGATTATGACAAATAGTTTTTTCATTTTTAAATAACCTCCCTTATAATAATCGTGACGGGTAACGCGTGACGCGTGCATAACCGTATTTATCGTAAAATCTCTTCGTCGTCCGGTTTCCAGGGCGGATCAACTATGCAGATAAATACCAGTTCCTCTTCTCCCGTATTTTTTATACATTGTATGGCCCGTGGAGGAATATAAACTGTGTCACCTTCTCCTACATTCCTATCTTCAGAATCTATATACATAATTCCTTTGCCGCTTATTATATAGTAAACTTCGGAACCGGTCAGTCTGTGTCTGAAAGTAGTGTCACCGGGAGCAACCACTGCATGGGCCATACTGTAACGTATTGCAAGTTCATCTTTCAGGGGATTTAAGATTTCTCTTAAACGGCAGTTGTCTCCCGATATGATTTCTTTGCAGTCCTGTAATTTTTTTATATGCATTGAAGAGTGAACATTGAGCAATAAGCAGTGATCGGAAATAATACTGGTCACTGGTCACTGCTCAATGTTCACTGTTTCTCACCTCTTCCCTGCCGGCTTTTTCTTTTTCAATAATTCCGTCATACGCTCCTGGAATTTTTGAAGTTCATTTACTGCTTTAAGAAAATCTTCAAGACCTGCAGAAAGATATTCATCTCTCTTTTCCTTTATAAAATAACTGTTCATCTGTGATGTGGCATTATCCAGCTCATTGAATATTTTTGTAAGTTCTTCCGCACTGGATTTAAGCTCTTTATCATCACCATGTTTTTCCAGATAAGGTGTTATAAATTCCTTGAAAGCTTTTTTATTCTCTCCGATTTTTTCAATAATCTTTCCGAGAGGTTTACGGAGATCTTCAGAAGGCCTTAACCCCTGAAGGACATTATCTGTAAGTTCTCTCAGTTCTTTAATCTCTTCATATTTCATACCTTCATCGGACCCTTTTCCCTCTTCCATAACAACTTCAATAGAAGTGTTCTCCATATTTCCTACAGATGCAAATGGCAGTTTCGCTCCGCATTTGCTGCATATCTTCTGGCCTTTCGGATTCATGGTGGAACATTTAAAACATGCTATCATGTTCTTTTCAGTTTCTTTTTGAGAAAGTATTTCTTCAGTTCCCAGGAGATCATCATAGGTTTCTTCTATTGTTTCAAGGGCATCAAAGAGATGATCTTCCACTCTGTCAATTACATAACTTTCAAGTTCTGAAAAAGCCATTTTTCTGGATTCAAGAGCTCTATGAATCGCTCTTATTTTCTCATCTTCTTTCTCTGATAAAAATTTATCTGTCCTTTCCAGAAGAGATGATGTCCTCCCGCAGAGAGGTATAAGCGCTTCCTGAAGAGCAGACACAGGGACTATTCTGTTATAAAGACCTTTTATTATATCCCTTAACTGAAGCATCTCCACATCTCCGGAAAGATCCTTTTCCTGAAGAGATTTACCGTAAAATTCCGATTTCTTTTTCTGTAAAGAATCAAAATCTTCATTTAATTTTTTCAGAAATCCTGAAAGACACTCTTTATCCAGAGTTTCTTCTTCTTTATCCGTAAGTATTTTATCTATTTCTGACAGATAATTGTTTATGTCCCTTATATATCTATCAATATCTTCTATAAACTCATCTTTAACAGGCAATCTTACCATAAAATCCTTCTGGAATCTTTCAATTTCTTCTTCTATACCTTTGAAATAGGTTTTGAACCCATCAAGAATTTTTTTTGCTTCTTCAGGTGTACTATTATTTTCTATAAGATTGTAACATATGGAAAGAAACTCATCTGCATGAATATTTGACGTGTATTTACATTTCTTTGTTCTGTAATCTCCCATTTCATTCAAAAATCCCTGCAGGTCGCCTGAAACAACTCCGAGAATTCTCATGCCGTTCATGAGATCTTCTCTGTTTCCCTGTTCTGTAAAGGTATATATGGCACCTATTCCTCTTTCTATATAAGACAGAGAATTTGCCATATTTGTATTCAGCTCTTCTGCTTCAGGATATTTCTCTTTAAATTTAAGAAAATCACTCTCAATAGCCTGTTTCCATATCACAATAAAGGGAATTTTTTCCAGAAGTGCAGTTTTTTCAAAAACACCATTATATACATTCACAGCTATTTTTATAAAATCATCTATTATGTCCATAGGAGAGAATCTTTGAAAATTTTCCTTTATTCTTTTCAGCGCTCTCGTAGTTTCTGAAATCATATAAGAAGCTTCCTGAACCATGATTACTGCTTCAAAGAGTAATTCGTTCTTCTCTGTTTTTATAAATTCTTCCATTTTTACAAAAGCTTCATCAAGTTTTTTACAGTGATAAAGCATTTCTTCATTTAATCTCAGGACTTCTTTATCTTCAACCCTGGATTTATTAAAAAACATAAAATAACTTCTGCTTCTCTCATGAAAGGTTTTTGCATAATCCAGAACTTCTTTTAATTCTTTGACTGACGCTCTTTTCTGATAAACATCATTCGCCTTATCTATAAGAGCTGTAACAGGTGGTGGGAAAATAGCTATCATTTTCTATAAAAACTCCTTTCAATAATTTCATATAAGAATCGTAACGCGTAACCCGTAACCCGTGACGGGAGGAACAAATTCTCATACTTCGTTGTGACCGGATCGGTCATGGCTGTTAGTGAGTAGTGAATAGTGAGTGGATTACCTGCTCACCACTCACTGCTCACTGATTATATACTCTGACCTTATAAATAATATTACCGCTTATCCTTTCGGACAAGCGGTTTTTTAATTAATTTATAAGACTCTCAAATTACCAGTACCAGCCAAATCCGCCACCAAATCCACCGCCATAGCTGTTGGCCTGGCTGCCGGCCTGGGAATAATTATTACCCCACTGATCGTTATAATTATAGGCATTTGCCTTACTCTGATTACTCCAGTTATTTCCGAATGCATCATAGCCTCCGTTATAGGCATTTGCATAGGAACCGCTTTCCTGGGCAACTTCTTTTCTTCTTGTAAAGCTTCCTTCCTGCGGGTTGAGTTCCATAATACCCATCTGCTGTGCAGTCTGTAATTCTCCCGGATCCGTTATACCATCACCGTTTTTATCAACCCATACAGAGAAATTCTTCATTTCATCTCCGCTGATTTTTCCGTCTTTATTGGTATCACCGAGAGCAAGGACTTTCTCCCAGCCGCTCTTATAAGTATTCTGTTTCCCGTCGATAGAACTTTCATTCATAAGTTCATTTCCGGTAATCTTCCCGTCTTTATTATTATCCCATACCAGAAGACCATCCTGGGAACCTTTTTTCATCCATTCCGTACGATCTGTTTTTCCATCCCCATCTACATCATAATTAATCTTGTTATTCCAGTCTTTCTGGGTATCCCATTCCTTTGTTGTTGTAGTTGTCTTATCAGTGGCCATATGTTTACCTGTGGCAGATCTTTCTGCGGCAGTAGTTCTTCTGTTGGTCTGACTTGTAGTGGTAGATTCTTTATAATTCACATTCTGAAGAGAATTATCTCTTCCTGTTACATCCAGTTTCCCATCTCCATTGAGATCCAGAATAACAGGATCATAATATTTGGTTTCTTTCTGTGTCTGAACATCCTTATTATGCCACTGCTGTCCCTGCTGAAAGTGATAATCGACTGCTTTCTGTTTATCATATTCATACATGGTATTCTGATAGGATCCTGCTTCAGCCCTGTTATATTGTCCTCCCCAGAAATTCTGCTGTCCTGACTCGGAAACGCTTCTGCTCCAGGAACTATCCTGTCCGTAACCATGCTGACCGATCTGAAGATTGGGCACATAGGAAGTAGAACCGGCCTGAGAAAAACTATTTGAATAGTTCTGACCTCCAAATAAATTGGCGAACTGATTCATCCCGTAAAAACCGCCATAGACTCCAGAGAAGCCTCCAAAACCACCGTAATTCATACCTATACCATAGGCTGCTCCTGCATAACCAAACCCCTGAATTCCAAACATATTTCTTTCCCTCCTCATTATTAAAAGCCATGCTTTTTATTTCATAATTATTTAATAATATATCACGACATTAGAAAAAAAAGTAAAGAGCATTTTTTATTATTTTACAAATTTTCATTACTATATTTTTTCACTAAAATTTTATCCTGAAAAATCACTGTAAAATTAAATTTATCCTGTTCAAGAGAAAGATAAAAATCTTCTTTCGGAAATTCAGATATGGAAGGAGATAAAAATTTTTGAGCAGATCTGAAGGTTTTAAGATAATCAACAACAGGTTTCATTACAGGCTTACCACCAAGTAACATTTCTTCCAGGAAAAAGGCAAATTTATCATCTTCACTTTCAGGACCGTCCATGGCAACAATAGAAACCTCGTGAGGCAATAAAAATTTTATATAATCCCTCACGGATGAGACTGTTGTAAATGAACCGAAAATAACAGCATCTGCAGAGACTGCATTTAAAAGCCCCTGGGTGCCCTGAGTGGTTCTGTGAACAATAATTTTATCTCTTATGTCAGATCTTGAAATTTCAAAGGGAGAATTACCATAATCAAAACCATTTATCTTATACCCATCCTGTTCACCTGCAAGTAAATAAGAGGGGTTTTCTTTTTTTAAGAGAAAAGCTTCCTCTTCTGTCGATACGGGAATTATATATTTAGCTCCTTGTGCCAGAATATAGGAGGCAGTAGTGGCAGCACGAAAGATATCCACCACGACAGTAAGTCCTGTAGCTTTTCTGGCTCCTTTTATACCATATAATTTTTTTATTTTCATAAATTCGTAATACGTGATGCGTAATGCGATGCGTGTTCACCACTCACTACTCACTTTTCACCTTTCACTTAATTTATTTTTTCATGAATAAAAACAGTATTTTTTCCCCATGAAAAATACTTTATCTCTTTCGAAATTACTTTCAAATAATCTGCCTTCAGAGGATAAGACAGGGTTATTATTTTTGCTCCTTCAGGGGCAGAGCGGAGGGATTTCAATAATAGAGAAACAGAAGAATCGGAAAAGCATGTACCGGCGAGATAAATAACTGTTCCCGAGGAAAAATCAAAATTTCTGCCGTCAGAGAGTATAAAGCGCGTATCTTTAAGATTTAATTTTTCTGCCAGATAATTGCTTCTGTTTACAAAAGTAGGAAGAATATCTATACCGGTAGCTTTTGCATGAAAATACATAGATACGAAAAAAACCATTTTTCCTCTGCCGCTTCCTACATCTATAAATAAATCATCAGATGTGAAATTTACTTTCTTCAATATATCCCTGGCTGTAAAATAATAGGTTTCTCCGTAAGTTAACTCATCAAAAGCAACGGGAAGATCATGTCCTTCAGATTTTCTGAGGCGAAAAGGGGAAGAAAAGAGATAGGTAAAATAGAGGAACATATCCAGAATAAAAAATCTCATATCAGGAAAAAACAAAAAAAACTCTTTTACCTTCTGAATTAAATTATAGATTGAATTTTCTATGGATATAAATAAAACTTCAAAAAATTCCCGGATCATTTTCTTATTTGTAAGCATCCAGTTTTCTAAGTGGTGCCAGCGATAAATATGGCACCAGCTAAATCTCTGCGTGGCACTCTTACGCAAAAAAAATATCGCCTTCGTCTATTTCTGTTATAACTGGCATCATCCCAGGTTTATATTAAGACATATTTTGTAGTTTCTTGTAATATGATTTTTTTTGCTCCAGAGCACCACGCAGAGATTTGTCGGTTATAATTTAACCAATCAGTGAGATAATTATCGCTGTCAGTACTAAGTACCGCTACAGGTAAATTAGTAACCATTTATCAGCTTCTGCCTGACAGGCTCTTACGAAGAAAAATAATCTGCCTTATTTAATTTGTTTTACAGACAATAAATTAGCCCTTAT
>JAKPQU010000298.1 GCA_029555925.1 Bacillota bacterium | reverse complement strand
CTAAACTGGAACGTTTATAACAGTTACAGCTTATATCATGCTACTTTACATTATAATTCAATAAAATATACCTGTGCTGCCGTGATATTTTTTTCTCCGGAACATCAGGCAGGCAGACTACTATGTCTAAAGCTAAATAGTATAAAATTGTCAGACCTTAGAGAGAGCTTCATTTAAAAGTGATTGCTAAAATTGTTTGAAGAATTTTTTGATTTTTGTGAATAATGATTTTTTAGACGGTTTTGCAAGAGAACTGGGACCATCAAAAGATATAATAGGAGGAGCAGATGGAACTCTTGTCATTGAACCTGCTTCAACTGCCGAAATTGCTATATCTTCTGTTCCTTCTTTAATAAAATAGGCTATATTTGTCAGTCCCTCACATGCTTCCTGAATGGTCTGGGTTTCGTTTAGCTGTCTTTGAATCTCTTCTGTACCTATTATATCTACAAAGGTACCGCTGCATAAAAATACGATTTCATCTTTTGGTAAATCAAAGAATGTTTCTTCTCCCAGAGGAAAAATAGAAGGTTTCACTTTTGTAGAACCATTTATAAATTCTCTAATTTCTTCTCCTATTATAGTTCTTGTATATTGATCCCTTGTTATTTGCCTTATTTTATGTTCATTTACAATATAACATCTTGTATTGCCGAGATTTCCTATGAAATATTTATTATGGATGAATATAATAACTATTATATTTATTTTTACAAGAGGCAGTTCTTCTTTATCGGCTTTCTCAAATACATGATTGATGCTTTTCTGTATGAAATCTTTTAAAAGTCCTCTGCTTTTCTCTGCGTCCAGGGTGAAATCATACCTGTGTTCCGTCAGATATTTCGCCAGTTCTTTGACTGCCACAGTACTTATATTTTCTGTCTCTTCGTTAAAAAATTGTCCTACACCCTGTCCCAGAATTATAAAAGCTCTGAGCTCTTCCAGTGCACTTTCCTGGAATTCTCTGGTAATTAAAAAACTGTTTGGCCCGTGAGACACTGTCTTTTTTAAATTTGATACAAGCGTCAGAGGGATTAACTGTTCACTTTTTAATAATTCTTCCTCAGGACTGACTTTTTTAGCAATCTCCAGTTTCTGTCTCTGTTGTTCCTCTTCTTCCAGGAATTTTTTTCTTTTTATCTCGATAGATTTTTCAATTTCAAGGGCCTCTCTATCGGAAAGCCCCAGAAGGGCTCTCTTTTTTCTAAGATTTGTATAGCCATCCTCCGTAAGTTTGCTTGATTCCCAGAATGTTTCAACCTCTTCCTCATATTTCTTTACAACAATTTCCTTCTGTTTCAATGATTCTTCCAGTAATTTTTTTGCTTCTTCTTCCCGTCTTCTTGCTTCCTGTACCTCACTGAGTCTGACTTCAAGAAGGCTCTGTTTTGCCGAAGGTTTATTATGTATTTCTACTTCTCCAGCTATCTCTTTCAGTTTATTTTCTGCACGAAATCTTTTTTCTTCCTGAACCAATTCATGTTTTGCTTCCTGTATTTTTTTCTTAAGTTTTTCTTTAATTTCTTTCTCTATCTCCAGGGCTTCTTTTTCTGTTACACCGGTAATTCTTCTCATTTTACCAAGATAGGAATTTTCATATTCATCTGCCGTTGCATCAGACCAGGCCATTTCTACAGCTAAATAGTAATTTCTTTTTGCTTCCTCTCTGACCTTACTTTGTTCTGTATCTTCTTCCTTGTCCCATGACTTTTCTTTTATACTGCCCAGTTGTTCAGGTTTAATTTCTTTCAATAATTGTTTTTCTTTTTTAAGTGTATATTCGATATGAATTTTTACCTGCTCTTCAATTTCCCTGGCTCTTTCTTCATCTATTTTAAGTCTTTCTCTTACATTTTTAAGGGTAGGTATTTTTACTACGCCGTTTATCCATTTAACTTCAAGAAATTCTCTGTATCTTTCTTCTCTCTGCTGCTTTATTTCTTCCTGTCTCTGCAGTTCTTCTTCAATTTCCTTAGCAAGCCTTTCTATTATCTTTTCCGCTTTTTCTTTCTTCTCGGGGTCTTTTGCTTTGCCTTTGTAAATTTTAAAATTCTCAAGAGCATCATCAAGATAGCCAATTTCATCATAACATAAGCCAATATAATAATAGGCTCCGATTTTAGTTGGTTTCATTTCCAGCACCTGTTGATAGAGTTCGATAGCCTCTTCCAGATTGCCTTCTTTTCTTAATTTACCGGCTTTTTCGTATATCTTATCAGCTTCAGTTGTTTTTTTAGTTTTTTCTGGTTTTCCCATAGATATTCTGCCTTTTATTTTATAATAACATAGCCAATACCGCTTTTTTTAAACCAAACTTTTTCCATTTCATCTCTGTTATAAATCACAGTACCTTCTTGTGCATCTCTACCTGCCGGATCGTTGCATACTATATTACCGTCAGGTGAAAATCCTTTAACAACTATTACATGTCCCTGTGAACTTTTTGTTATACTTCCTTTCAATTCACCTGGAGCAAAACATATCGTCGCAATGACCGGTATGCCGGCAGAAATTTTTTTTTCTACGTCATGCCAGGATCTGAAAATTTCTATCCACCCTTTTAAACCGTATTGAGACGCTGCCTGTACTGCCATAGGCCAGGAACCGTAAATATCATGTTCTTTATCATAAGACATTTTAGCTACTTCATCTGTTGCTACATTAATCCCCCAGTAAGACATAACCATGGCGACACTTGTGGGAGAACATATACGCCCTGAAATGTTACTGTCCCCATCTCCCTGGGATCTATAGGGCACAGATAATATTTTCCCGGTAATTCTGGAACAAGTTAAAGGATTCCTTCCTGAAGTCTCTTTTTTTTCTCTTTTTCCATAGGACAGGGCAAAAAGTTTTACTGAAGGACTGTTATCTTTAGAAGAAAACATATGTATAGAATATTGAATAAGCTGTGTTTCTTTTCTGAGGCTCAGATAGTCTATATCTACAAAACCGAAAGAATTTTTTATTATTTTCTTTTTTATTTTCGGATATTTCCCCCATGAGCCCGTATAAAACCATGGAGACCAGTTTAATCTGTCCTGACTGACCCTTACGTATACAATAAATCCTGTTTCTTTTCCATGACAATTTATATTCCAGGAAGGATATATTTCTTCTGCCGGAAAATCCATTTCAATAACAGGAGATGTATAGATACCGCAGGATAAACCGGGAGAAATTTTTATGAAACCTTCAGGATTGTTGACTGGTACAGTTTTTTCAAAAGTACCTGCGGAAAAATCATCATAACTGTCCATTAAAATCATTCCGCTCTGATAGAATGGAGAGGCCATCAACGGTTGAAGAGAGAAGATTACTATGAAAATAATTACAAAGATTAATATATTATGCATATGACTTTCCAGCTTTATTGTGCTCTGATAGCTTTTACTTATTATATTCTTTACATATTAACTTTCACCTTCTTTGAAATATTTTATACATACGTCTTTTTGCTATTATTTATCGGAAAGACCGCAGAATACTCCCTCTATAGTTGAAGGCTTAGAGGGAGATGAATGCGGAGTTACTCCTTTTAGCTAGATTTTTACAGATAACCCACCCTCTAAATATTCCAAAATAAAATATAGATATACATTACTTTGCGTATCTACTACATCAAAAACTAAGTACCGCTACAGGTAAAAGGGTATCCATAAAAAGCTTCTGCCTGGCAGGCTCTGGAGAAGAAAAATTAGTTTTTTCTATAGTATTAGAAATTAAATAAGGGCTAATTTATTGTCTGTAAAACAAATTAAATAAGGCA
>JAKPQU010000297.1 GCA_029555925.1 Bacillota bacterium | reverse complement strand
TGCCTTATTTAATTTGTTTTACAGACAATAAATTAGCCCTTATTTAATTTTTAATTCTATATAAAAAACTAATTTTTCTTCTCCAGAGCCCGCCAGGCAGAAGCTTTTTACGGATACCATTTTACCTGTTACGGTAATTAGCAGTCTGTGATACCATGTTATTTTATACGAGGATTATAGATTTTTCGGATTTAAAATAAACTCTTCAGGCTCATCTGGTCAATCGGATTTTTTGATACTTTCTCTTTTACATTCAAATAAACCTGTTCAATATATTTATAGGGACACCCGGACGATACGACACATTTTTCGCAATTCCAGCAGTTAAGAAGGTCATTATTCAGATCATAGTCAACCACATTTCTTACAAGATTATCAGTATCTTTAAAGGTAGCCATAATATCATCTATTATATAATCATCATATATTCCCATAAGAATATCTCTTATTTTTTCCAGATTTTCAGGATATTCCTTCGACAGGGCCAGAAATTCCCTGAGAGCATAGAGTTGCCTGGGAAGTGCCTCACATTCTCTGGCAAGTCCCTCTACAAATTCACAGTATGATTTATAGGCTTTATCAAAATCCCTTAAATTATAATAGAGATAGGTCATAAAAACATTGAGGCTCATATTATTCAATGGATTTTCCTCAAAAACATACGGTGGAGGAGCATATTCTCCGAGAAGGTAAAGTTTTTCTCCTTCCCGCCTCATAAATGACAGAAAGGATTCCATATCGACGGAAAGCTCTTTCAATTCGGTTTTATTCAATTTATCCAGCCTGCTTAAATAGTTCATTCTCGGAATGCTTCTGACAAGCATATCCCATTTAAGATGATTGAAAAATTCTTCCGACAGGCCCGGGATTATAATCTGATAGGAGTTAAATCCGAGGAAAGAAACATCTCTTATAAAAATATTATAACCCATATTTCTGACAAGATCTTTGACGGAATTGAATCTTTCCGTCTGATTTGAAAACTTCACAGAAGGAAAACCTTTAAATTCATAGGAAAATTCATTATCAAAAATCTTATGGGAACAATGGCCGTATCCTCTTGTAGTATACCAGAGATAAAGCCTTTCATATTCTTCTTTATCAAAAACAGGGACTGTATTTATTGGGGCAAGCAGGTCATCATAAAATATCCTGCGACCCTGGAAAAACTCCGTAAGACATCTTTCGAGAGCAATAGCCATATCAGGGTCGGAACCGAATTTGAAGGCATATTTATTTTTATCCTTAAATATAACTACTGTTCCTATAACAGGGAAACCAAGGCCGAGGGAACAGTCTTTCACTATAATCTTATAAAACCCGGTGTCTTCAAGCATTTTTATTAAATTATACTGATATGGTGCATGCTCTTTAAAATATTCATGAGGAATGGTAGGAGGAGTAAGTTCGCGAAAATAAATCTCTGCCTG
>JAKPQU010000296.1 GCA_029555925.1 Bacillota bacterium | reverse complement strand
CTCCTTAGAAAGGAGGTGATCCAGCCGCACCTTCCGATACGGCTACCTTGTTACGACTTCGTCCCCCTTACCGGCCACACCTTAGGCATCTTCTTCCTTTGCAGGTTAGAACAACGACTTCGGGTGCAACAGACTCGGGTGACGTGACGGGCGGTGTGTACAAGGCCCGGGAACGTATTCAACGCAGCATGGCTGATCTGCGTTTACTAGCGATTCCGGCTTCACGGAGGCGGGTTGCAGCCTCCGATCCGAACTGAGGACCGGTTTAGGGATTGGCTCCACATCACTGTATTGCTACCCTCTGTTCGATCCATTGTAGCACGTGTGTCGCCCTGAACGTAAGGGCCATGCTGACTTGACGTCATCCCCACCTTCCTCCGGCTTCTTACCGGCAGTCTCCTTAGAGTCCCCACCATTACGCGCTGGTAACTAAGGACAAGGGTTGCGCTCGTTGCGGGACTTAACCCAACATCTCACGACACGAGCTGACGACAGCCATGCAGCACCTGTCTCCTTGTGCCTGTATTACTACAGGCAAAACCTACTTTCATAGGCGGTCAAGGGATGTCAAGTCCAGGTAAGGTTCTTCGCGTTGCGTCGAATTAAACCACATGCTCCACCGCTTGTGCGGGCCCCCGTCAATTCCTTTGAGTTTTAGCCTTGCGGCCGTACTCCCCAGGCGGGATACTTATTGTGTTAACTGCGGCACAGAAGGGGTCGATACCTCCTACACCTAGTATCCATCGTTTACAGCTGGGACTACCGGGGTATCTAATCCCGTTCGCTCCCCCAGCTTTCGCTCCTCAGCGTCAGAAACAGGCCAGAGAACCGCCTTCGCCACTGGTGTTCCTCCTAATATCTACGCATTTCACCGCTACACTAGGAATTCCATTCCCCTCTCCTGTTCTCAAGAAAATCAGTATCTCTAAACGGTTCCCGGTTGAGCCGGGAGATTTGTTCAAAGACTTAATTTCCAGCCTACGAGCTCTTTACGCCCAGTAATTCCGAACAACGCTCGCCCCCTACGTCTTACCGCGGCTGCTGGCACGTAGTTAGCCGGGGCTTCCTCTGTGGGTACAGTCACTTTCTTCTTCCCCACTGACAAGGGTTTACAACCCGAAGGCCGTCATCCCCCACGCGGCGTCGCTGCGTCAGCCTTTCGGCCATTGCGCAATATTCCTCACTGCTGCCTCCCGTAGGAGTCTGGACCGTGTCCCAGTTCCAGTGTGGCTGACCATCCTCTCAGACCAGCTACCCATCGTCGCCTTGGTAGGCCGTTACCCCACCAACTAGCTAATGGGACGCAAACCCCTCCTATCGCAGATTACTCCTTTTATCTCACAGTCCGACGACCACAAGACTTATTCGGTATTACACTCCCTTTCGGAAGCTTATCCCCAGCAATAGGGCAGGTTATTTACGCGTTACTCACCCGTCTGCCGCTAGATCAAGGGTTGCCCCTCTCTCCCGCACGACTTGCATGTGTTAGGCACGCCGCCAGCGTTAGTCCTGAGCCAGGATCAAACTCTCCATAAGAAAATTTATATAAATCTCTTATGAGATTTTTATCCGACTTAAACTTTGCTTAGCTCTGTTTATATACTTAACTCAATCTTCATTGAGAGCCCTTTGAAACTTCTTTCGATTGTTTCAATCTCTTGTATGCTATTTAGTTTTCAAAGTCCATTTACTTGACCCGAATATATATTATACTATTCGTTCCCACTCATGTCAATACTTTTTAAAAATATTTTTTTAATTCAAAAAACCCTGTTATAGCGCCAGTTTTCACGGCAAAATACCTTCTCATAATAAAAAAATTCCTCACATTTCTTCCACTGTATCTATAAAAAGTAATTTTAATCCTCTGGAAATTACATCCCTTACACATTTAATCAATGCCAGTCTGGCTATCATAAGCCCCGAATCATCCTGATGCAATACGTCATGAAGATGATAAAACCTGTGAAACTTTTTCCCTAGGTTCAATAAATAACCGGCCAGAACCGAGAGATTGTAGTCAGAGGCAACAGCAAGACATAATTCAGGGAAATAACTTAAATGTTTTACCAGCGCAACTTCTTCTTCATTGCCAAGTCTTTTGTAATTTATAGCTTCAAAATTAACAGAACCGGCTCTGGCCAGTATATGCTGGCATCTGACATAAACATAAAGCAAATAGGGGCCTGTATCACCTTCAAAAGAAATAGCTTCTTTCGGATTAAAGATCATAGTGCTTGCAGGATTTATTTTCAATATCATAAATTTAAGTGCTGCCAGTGCCAGTTTCAGCGCTCTCTCTTCAAGCTCGTTCTCCATATCTCTTCCTGCCATGATATCTTTTACCATATTCCGGAGACTGAATATAAGTTCATCTGCATCCACTACAGTCCCCTCTCTGGATTTCATCTTTCCTTCAGGTAAATTTATCATACCGTAAGAATAATGGTGACACCCTGCAGCAAAATTATACCCCAGTCTTTTAAGTATAGAGAATAACACTTTAAAATGAAAATTCTGCTCGTCTCCAACGACAAAGAACTGTAAATCCGTTTTATAATCTTCATGTTTATGAACAGTTGTGCCAATATCCTGTGTCATATAGACAGATGTGCCGTCAGAACGGAGAAGTACCTTGTGTCCGAGGCCTTCTTCAGAGAGATCTATCTTTACGGCTCCGTCGTCTCCCCTGTAAACTATACCGGACTCAAGGGCATCCAGAACTATTTTCTTACCCATCATATAGGTGTTGCTTTCCAGATATATTCTGTCGAAGGTACAACCAAGCAATCTGTAAGTTTCCATAAAACCATCTATAACCCAGTTGTTCATTTTCTCCCATAACTCTATTGTTTCTTTATCTCCATCTTCCCACATCTGAAGCATCTTCTGCGCTTCCTGCCCTAATTTTGATATCTTGAAAAAATCCTCTTTACTGATGTTACATCCGGGATTTTCCTTCAGATATTCCCTGTATTCTTCATCATATTTTTTTTCAAAGAGCACATAGTAATTACCGACAAAATGATCACCTTTAATATCAGGTTCTCTGCCTTCACCCCATTTTTTATAGGCAAGCATGGATTTACATATGTGAATACCCCTGTTATTTATCAGATTTGTTCTTATTACTTCATAACCTGCATTTTCAAGGATATTGGAAAGAGCCATACCAAGGACATTATTTCTTACATGTCCCAGATGCTGTGGCTTATTGGTATTGGGAGAAGAATATTCCACCATAACCTTTTTGCCTTTATATCTGTCACTGGAACCGTAATTCAAACCGTCTTTTAAAATGACCTCCAGAACAGAGGAGAACAGTTTTTCTCTGTTAACAGTAATATTTAAATAACCCTGCACAGTTTCCAGTTCCTCAAAGATCTCATAATTTTTCAGCTTTTCCGCAAGAGTTTCTGCAATAACCTTCGGATTCTTTCTTAATATCTTTGCCAGAGGAAAAGAGTTAAAGGTAAAATCACCTTTATGCCCGTCAGGGGTAAGCTCAATCTTAACATTATATTCCGTTACCCCTGTTTCATTCAGGGATTTTGTTATCAATTCTTCGATTGTTTTCTTTATCATAAGGCCTCCAATAAAATGAGAAGTGAAAAGTGAAAAGTGAAATTCCATCTCACCTCTCACTTCTCACTTATCATTGTTTCAGGAATAAAATTTTATTAATTGTCTCTTTCCTCGCATTACGCATTGCGCGTCACGAATTAATATATTTAAGACAGTTATTTAATTATCGTTCCTTCTATTACTAACCTTCCTTGACTGATTCAACTAAAACAGCATCATCTTTATCCTTCTTCTTTTTTTTCTTTTTCTTTTTCTTTGGTTTTTCCTGATCGTCATGTGCCATATCAGGTTTTTTCTCCATCTCTATATCTTTATAATTCGGGTTGATACTCTTCAAAAGAAGTCCCTGTAAATTAACAGAAGTAAGACATACAAAATCTTCTATAATGGAGGTAATGCTTTCCCGCTGTTTTTCAATCAATATCGCTTCTATACTTGCATCAAGACCATGGAAACCTTCTATAAATTTCAGATCCGTATCCTGATTGGCCTGCTGAAGATGCTGCTGCATAAGGACAGGCACCTTTTCAGTGGAAATCAATATGGCACTGTCTACATCAAAGGTTGCATTCTTGGCACTGAAAAGGAAAGCATGCTTGAGAGAGAATTTTCGGTCAGTCATTTCAAACATAAGGAGACGGTTATTATGGACGAGGAATAAATCTATGTCTTCGTCTCCTTCACCGAAATCAATAAAGTATTGAGTCGGTTTAATGCCAAGCTTCTGCAGGGCCTGTATGAGTCTTACAGGCATCCAGTAATTTCTGTCCATAAGGGTTTTTCCGAAATCGGAACATGTTATTAATTCATCTATACGTTCATCGGAAATAGCTTTACCGCACAGGAAGCAGGAGAACCCTTTTTCTGAAGCTTCTTCTATGGCAGATTTCGAATTAACACGGAAAATCTGCTGTCCATGTTGCTTGCAGAATACAACAAAATCTTTGATAATAAGGCCCATACCTTCAAATTTCTGGATTAATTTCTGAATATCATCACGATTTTCTACATCCATAAGTTTATTTAAAAGAATATTATTAACATCTCTTATCTTTTTAAGAAGGTTATGGCCTTCTTTATTTTCCAGTTCCACGCTTGCTTTGAAGTCCAGTTCTGTAGGAGAAACTTCTTCCATAGTCTTACTTGCCTGCCAGAAATTCTGATTTACTGCTGTTACAAGCTCCCATTTAAGATCTTTTTTACCTGTAACCTCTGTTATGATATGAAGAACTGCTTCACAGAATTTCCAGTAATCATCTATATTAGATGCCTGAGGCGAAATACAGCCTATTTCTATCTCGTCCCATGAAGGTATCTTTAAATAATGGAATGAGCCGTCAGCTCTTATGAAAATTTCTCCGCCTATCAATACTTCTCTATCAGGGAAAAGAGTTTCATACACTTCCTGTTCCAGATAAATTGGCGCGCTGGATCTATCTAATTTTAATCCAAGTCTTTCCCAGTAACCTCTTTTAATTTCAGATATAAGAGGTTTATAGTCTTTACTGAGTCCTTCAATTATAGCGTCTCCAAGTCCTTCCGGCACTTCTACTGCTAATCTGTGCTGGGCTATCCACACCATGCTCATTTATATTGCTCCTTTCATTAGTGAGCTACCTACGACTACAGTCGTGAGGCTTCCTGGTTCATCGAGCGAACGTACCGGGTTATACAACCGGGCTATCAGGCAGTGGTTCAATCTCCCCAGGCGTTAATTCCCTACGCCCCGTAGGTATTCAAAAAGTATAACATAGATAAAATGAGGAAGTCAAGAAAAAGCCTGAACTATCCAATATCCAGCAGCTAAATCAGTGGGCTTTCCCCAAGGTTATAAAATTCTAAAATTCCAATAGAGTCTCCTGCTATTTTCAAAAATTAATTTAAAAAAATATTTAAAAAAATACATTTTTGCTCTATAATATAATGTAGAGAATATACTTAAAAAAATTATTTAAAAGAATTACCGGGATTAGAAAATTCAAGTAAAGGAATTCTTTTTATCATCCTGGTAATCCCATAAATCCTATAAATTGTGGTCAAAAACGAAAATACCTGTACCTTTAAATTAAGGAGGATCTTATGTATACCCCCCTGACCAAAGAAAGTAAATTTAAAAATAAAAAACATTTTTTTCAGAAACATCCTGAAATAGGTAAATTTTTCGAATCCTTCGGCTGTCTTGCATGGCCTATAATTCTAGTTGCGTTGGCGGCACTGGTAATGTATATAGTTCCCTCATGGAGACCTACACTTATGATAATACTGGCAAATATATCACATAAATGGAATTATTTCTGGGGTGATTTTTTACCTCATTGCCTGAGATGGGACTGGTCAGATCCCAATGGAGTCCTCAAACACTAACAGACATGACCGGAGCGGTCACAACCAAATATGAAAATCAACATCCAGTGAAGGTGCAAACTTCATCATTTTCATATAAATATATAATTGTATAATACTCTATAGTTTTGCACTTTTTCATAAGTTCCCTGTTTTTACTGGCTTTATAGTCAATCTGCCATAGACCTAACAGTTGAAGAGGCTAAATCCTGTAATTTTTATATACAGGGTTTTATGACGAATTTCTTTTCTCCTGGGACTGACCGCTGGAATTCTTCAGTAATGTTCCATACAAAAAATAACAGCCATGACCGTTTCGGTCACAACGAAGTATGACGGTCTGTTCCTCCCGTGACACGTCACGCTTCTCATATAAATCTCTAAACCTCTGAATTTATTTAAGATTGTGCTTCTGTCTTTCTTCATAGACATCGAATACACTTTTATCTACAGCTCTTTTATAAGCCTCCTGGAAGCCGATATAACCGTTCTCTATAAGTTCCAGGAGGTTCTGATCGAGAGTCCACATACCTTCTTTTCTACTGCTCTGAATGGTAGAATAAAGCATATGCATCTTATTATCTCTTATTATATTACGGACTACATTGTTAACCAGTAAAATCTCTGTGGCAACAATCCTTCCTCTCCTGTCTTTCAGAGGAACAAGAGTCTGAGAAACTATACCCTGAAGAAAATCTGATAATAAAACCCTTACACTCTGATGTTGCCCGGGAGGAAAGAAATTGATGAAATGTTCAATTGTTTCCGTAGCATTTCTTGTATGAAGTGATGCAAAAACCATAAGTCCTGTAACAGATGCCCTGAGGGTCCATTCTGCTGTTTCAGCATCTCGAATTTCACTTATTAATATAGCATTTGCATCTTCTCTCAATGCACTTTTAATGGCTGTGCCAAAAGTCTGTGAATGACCTGTAACTTCTCTCTGATTTATAAGAGAATTTTTAGATTGAAACAGAAATTCAATCGGTTGTTCTATTGTAATAATATGATATTCTTTTTCCTGATTGATTAAATCTATCATTGATGCCAGAGTAGTGCTTTTACCGCATCCATTGCTGCCTGTAACAAGCACGAGACCGCTCTCTTTTCTTGCAAGACTTTTTACGATGTGAGGCAAATATAAATCATCAAGTGTCGGTATTGCCTTGGGAATAACTCTCATAACAAGAGAATTTCCTTTGTTCTGTCTGAATATATTGGCTCTAAATCTTGCCAGTTCCGGCACATCAACACTGAAATCCAGTTCCCAGGGAATTTCTCCGTAAAACTGTCCTTTTTGATAACTTGTAGTCAAACGTTTTATTATTTCATCTACTTCGTCGGCAGTAAGAGGACTGTATTCTGTTTTTTCCAGAACGCCATGAATTCTCATCATAGGTACCTCTCCTGAAGATACATGTAAATCAGAAGCTCCAAGTTCTATTGCATCTGTAAAAAATTTTAATTCTTTTAAAAAATCCATATTTAATAAACTCCTAAAATCAGGGTTCAGGTTTTTAAGTTTTTAAGATCCATACACCGTTATCTGCAACCTTTAAATAACTATAAAATCAGATTTCAGGCCATAAAAACTACATATTTCTATATTTCTAAATTATACAGGAATTTTATTATTATTACAAGTTCTCACAGATAGTTATTGCCTATAAGTATTGACTGTGCTATAATTCAGGAAAGAAGCGAAATATCTCTCGGAAGAAGGATTACTTTATGTTACAATTGTTATCATTTATTACAATGCCCGGCCCTACGGAATGGCTTATAATACTTGTCATAGCCCTGATTATTTTCGGCCCCGGGAAATTACCGGACGTAGGCAAAGGCATAGGCAAAGCTCTGAGTGAATTCAAAAAAGCATCAAGTGGAGCAAAAGAAGAGATTCCTGTCAGTCAGGAAAAAAATACCTGATGTACCGCAATTCATAAATTGAGAGTGTTAGATCTTTTGCATAAATTCACAATGAAATAAGACTTCCATAGAGGTTTACACAAAATTTATGACACAGCCCATAAAATTCCACTTTCTTTGCTTTTAACTGAGTCCTGTACAGAACTGGGTTCCGCATAATTTAATTATATTTATCTATAATCATTTACAACTGTAACGACGCCTCATATCATGCCTTATCCCCTTTCCCGATAAGGAATGGCAGTTAAATAAATGTCTCAAATATATTAATCGTGACGCGTAACGCGTAACGCGAGGAAAGAGACAATTAATAAATTTTCATTCCTAATTACCGTAACAGGTAAAATGGTATCCGTAAAAAGCTTCTGCCTGGCGGGCTCTGGAGAAGAAAAATTAGTTTTTTATATAGAATTAAAAATTAAATAAGGGCTAATTTATTGTCTGTAAAACAAATTAAATAAGGCA
>JAKPQU010000294.1 GCA_029555925.1 Bacillota bacterium | reverse complement strand
TACCTATTATTCAAATTATTTAGTTTAATTAAATCAATTTGGTATTACCTCGGTAATATTTACAAAGTCGAAATTATGTTTTAATCTACGTTATTCAAAGGATTCTCAATAAACACTGTAGAAGTAATTACTTTATAAATGAAAGGAAGGAGAATTTTTATGATAAAAAAGTCATTACTCTTATGTTTTTTATTACTTTTTCTCACAATGGAGTTTGTCCTGGCAGGTGAAAGGCCAGAGACAACAGTACATAATTTTTATGCCTGGTATATGGAGAACAGTGATGTTTACAGGGATGTTTTTGTAGAGCAGAAGGGAAATTTTGACCCGGAACTTTACAATTTGCTTCAGAAAGCCTTTCCTCTGCAACCGAAGGATGGCTTCTGGATTGATTTTGACCCATTTATAAATTCTCAGATGGGAGCAAAGTCTTATTCTATAGGGAAAGAAAAAATGGGAGACACAAAATCCTCTGTAGTGGTAAATATTACTAACAGCAGGGGAGGGAAAAATTCTGTTACTGTCATTCTCAAAAAAATAGACGGAAAATGGAAGATTTCAAATTTTGTCTACCCTGAATTTGAGCTTCTTGGTTTTATTAAAAAGAATATGAAGTAAATGTTAGCAGAAGGAACTTTACTGAAAGACAGATAATAAGATAGATTTTTTAATAAAATCCAGTGGTATGGGCTCAATCTGTAAAGCCTCTGATATGAGGTTGAACTGTATCTGTGCCGTAAAAGAACTGATACCTTCCTATGGAGAGGCAGAAAATGTCGAATGGTTTGAAAGAGAGGCTAACATAGGTGCTTCTCTTTCTCATTATGGCCTTCCGAATGTATCAGATTATTTTATCTGGAAAAAACATTCCATCCCCATTTTTTTAGCATATGAGCCCTCTGTCTTACCACGCCATCAGGATCATAAAGTATTTTTAAATCGTTATCACTATGTGCCTCATAGGTTAAAAGTATATCTGCCATATGTGTTCTTTCTTTTCTGGTGAATTCTCCCAGTCTGAAACCAAAACTGCAGGAATAAGGCATACTTATAAATATTATGAAGAACAGAAAGGCAGCTAAAATTTTTATAAATCTTTTTTTTTCGTAAAATAATAGATCAAGAAACATACAGTACAGGGCTATCACTGTGAGAATAGAAAAAATCGTATATCTGGAGGTAAAAGCCTGAGCCATGCCCAGAGTTGCTCTTCCTGCGGAAATACATAATATGGTAAGTAAAGAAAATATTGAAATTGCCAGCCAGAAAGAATTTTCTTTAAGCCTTTTATATTTATAAAGTAAGAAAATGCACAGAGCAAATAAAATAATGACCAGTACCGACCATATAATAGCAGTGCTCTCATCCCAGAAAAGAGAAGTACCAAGACATATGAGAAAATAGTGTAAAACATCCAGTGGCCTGAGAAAAGAATAGAATATATCAGGAGATGTATCAGGTCTATGATACTTTGAAAAAAATAAGATCCATTCCAGAATACCTGCTGCTGACCATAGGGCGCCATAAAAGATTGTTGTTGTTTTTTTAACGGGTAGAAGGATAATCTGTATAAGACCTGCAGGCCAGATAAATAAACCCATAGTGCCGGAAAATGATGCAATTGTTCCGCTGATCATGGCAGATATGAAATAGATTATTCCCTGTCTGTTAAGAGCAGATAAACGATAAATAGAATAAAAACCTGTTATTGTAAAAACATAAACCAGTAAAAATAATATATTGAAGCCCATAAGAAACAGTTCGGACTGCCTCCAGCTAAAAACGAGATAGGATAAAGGTATAAGCCAGAAAGATGTTAAACTCACATTATACTGAGTTTTAATGTGAATGAAAATTATAATGAGACCTGCAAGAAAGAGGCATAAAGTGCAATACATCTCTGTTATGAGATTAAATTTGCTTAAAATGCCTGTAATCAGCATGAAAATTCTTGAGAAAAACATCACATGATCGCTATGCTGTGCAAAGAGATCTGAACAGGTAAGGGTTCCGGAATAAAATTTATCAAAATAAGGAACAAGTTCCCAGTCATCCCAGAAAGGAACATTGACACCGAACAGGTAAACATAAATAAAGGCCATTATTACAGGGATTATATGGAATAAAATAATGAGATATTTTAGTTTTTTCATGAGTCGTGAGTCGTGAGTCGTGAGTCGTAAAAGCAATGCTTGGCTACTCACGACTCACTTAATTTTCTTCCCACATTCTGGCTCTCTCTACGGATTTCTTCCATCCTTTATACAAAGATTTTCTTTTTTTATCTTCCATAGACGGAATAAATCTTCTGTCTACCTTCCACTTGCGTCCTATTTCCTCTTTACTTTCCCAGAAACCTGTGGCCAGTCCTGCCAGGTAAGCCGCCCCAAGAGCGGTTGTTTCCCTTACGGTAGGCCTGTCTACCGTTACTCCAAGTATGTCTGCCTGAAACTGCATAAGGAAATTATTGGCACTTGCCCCTCCGTCAACCTTCAGGGATGATAATTTAATATGTGAATCTTCTTCCATTATTTTTAAAACATCTTCTGTCTGATATGCTATGGATTCCAGTGTTGCTCTTATTATGTGATTTTTACTGGCTCCCCTTGTAAGACCTGTAATCGTTCCTCTTGCATACATATCCCAGTAAGGAGCACCGAGTCCTACAAAAGCGGGAACTACATAAACACCGTTAGAATTCTGAACCTTTGCAGCAAAATATTCACTGTCTGAAGCACTGTCTATCAGTTTCATTTCGTCTCTGAGCCACTGTATGGCAGCACCTCCTATAAAAATACTTCCTTCCAGTGCATAATGTACTTTCCCGTCAAGGCCCCATGCAATTGTAGTAAGTAACCCGTGTTTTGAAGATTTCATCTGTTCTCCTGTATTCATAAGGAGAAAACATCCTGTGCCATAGGTGTTTTTTGCCATGCCCGGCTCATAACATGCCTGGCCGAAGAGTGCTGCCTGCTGATCACCTGCTATGCCTGAGACAGGTATCTGAACTCCTCCGAAAAATTTTCTGTCACTCAGGCAGTAAATTTCGCTGGAAGGTTTTACGGAAGGAAGCATGGAATGAGGAATAGCGAAATAATTTAAGATTTTTTCATCCCACGTGAGGTTTTTTATATTAAATAACATGGTTCTTGATGCATTGGAATAATCTGTTACATGAGCCGCACCTCCTGTGAGATTCCATACGATCCATGTATCTACGGTACCCAGTAAAATATCTCCCTGTTCCGCTCTATCCCTTACTCCCGGAACATTATCCAGAATCCATTTTACCTTTGTCCCTGAAAAATAGGCATCACATACAAGACCTGTGTTTTCTCTTATATATTGTTCCATACCGTTTGTTTTTAACTCATCACAGATAGGGGCAGTACGTCTGCACTGCCATACAATGGCATTATATACCGGTTTCCCCGTGTTTTTGTCCCATAATATAACTGTTTCTCTCTGATTTGTAATGCCTATGCCTGCAATTTCTTTCGCCCTGATGCCTGCAAGTTCCATTACTTCTATTGCAACAGAAATCTGTGTTGACCATATTCCCATGGGGTCATGTTCAACCCAGCCCGGTTTCGGATAGATCTGAGGAAATTCTTTCTGGGCTACAGAGACTATCTGCCCGTCATGGTTGAATAATATGGCCCTTGAACTGGTAGTTCCGGCATCAAGTGATAAAATATATTTTTTCATTTTTTATAACTCCTATTAATAAAAATTATTTCCATAGAAAATGGATAATATCCTTTATTTGTTTCCAATCATCATCAGTCATTTTACCCAATCTTTTTTCAACTAACAGACATGACCGGAGCGGTCACAACCAAATATGAAAATCAACATCCAGTGAAGTTGCAAACTTCATCATTTTCATATAAATTTTTTTCTATAGTTGCTATTTTATGAACCCTGACATATGAAGGAAGAAGTAAACCTATCATATTCCAATCTTTAATTGGAACATCGAATTTTGTCTGGTTATTTTGTGTGGTTATACGGGCTACAATTAATATCTTCATCCCCTGTATCTACAAGTACAAGAGCAGGACGACGTTTTACACTTATAGTATTAACAAATGGAAATAATAATAACACAATCTCTCCAGGTGTATAGTTTTCCATTATTTATCCTCTGTCATATATGGAGTCACTATCACTATAACCAGAAAAAAATTGTTCTGATGTAAAACGAGGCCAGAGAGAATTTTCTTCTATGTCTGATGGTTCCTCTACCAGAATAATTACTCGAAGCATATCTTTCTTTGGCAGTAAAGTTAATAATTTATCAGGAATGTCTATTTTACCATCAGATGTTATTTGTGCGGGTAACTCATAGGCTTTCATAAATTAGCTCCTTTTATTTATTTTCTTAATTCTATAATATCGGAAACTGTAATTTCAGTCAATAAGATTAGAAAAAAGACCTTCCTAGGGCACTCATAATTTCAAACACATGGTATAAATAAAAGCACCAAGAATTCCTCCTATAATGGGAGCAAATACCGGAACAGGAGCATAGGACCAGCCGGAATCCCTTTTCCCTGGTATGGGTAGAAAGAAATGAGCGATTCTCGGCCCCAGGTCCCTTGCAGGATTTATTGCATAACCTGTGGGACCTCCCAGGCTCAATCCTATGGCAAATACCAGAATACCTACAAGATAGGCACCGAAAGCACCTATAAGGTTTTATAAAAAAGTGGGAAAGTATAGTATGTAAATAATTTTAATATGTTCAGTTTTTTATCCCTCCCTTAATATTATCTGAAAGCCATAGTTGACAGAAATATAAAATTGTCATATAATTATACAATAATTTGAGGAGATCACGAAGATATTATGAATATACGCAATTACATTAAAATATTAAAAATACTCGCCGATCCTGCCAGGCTTAAACTGGTTAAATTGCTAACCTGCAGAGAATTATGTGTCTGTGAGATTGAAGAAGTTACAGGTCTGAAACAGCCTACTGTATCCCAGCAGATTAAGAGGCTTAAAGAGGCTGATCTTGTAAAAGAAAGAAATGAGGGGAAGTGGTCTTATTATTCATTGAATACAAAACTTTTAAAGGATTTTTTGTTATCTTTAAATGATTTTATTGATATGGAACTGGAAGATATTGAGGAATTTAAATCTGAATATGAGAAGCTTTCCGGTCTTTCGGAAAATATCAGAATAATGGAGTGTAAATGTAAATAAAGTTATATTTTAATTTATTTTTTTGCACGTCAAATTAATGTATATTTATATGATAATTTAAAAACAAAGGGGGAGATTTTATGTCTGAAGGTGCCATTAAAAAACTATCTTTTTTAGATCGATTTCTGACTTTATGGATTTTTCTGGCTATGATAGCAGGAGTGGCTCTTGGCTATTTTGCTCCCTGGGTAAAAGAACTCATCGATAAATTTCAGGTAGGAACAACATCGATTCCTATTGCAATAGGTCTCATACTCATGATGTACCCTCCGCTGGCAAAGGTCAAATATGAAGAACTTTCACAGGTTTTTAAAAATACGAAAGTCCTTATTCTTTCCCTTGTGCAGAACTGGATTGCAGGGCCGGTTCTTATGTTTATTCTTGCAGTAATTTTCCTGAGAGGCCATCAGGGATACATGGAAGGACTTATAATGATAGGTCTTGCAAGATGTATTGCCATGGTCATAGTATGGAACGAACTTGCAAAGGGCGACACCGAATATTGTGCTGGCCTTGTGGCATTTAATTCTATTTTTCAGATACTGTTCTTTTCTGTTTATGCTTATATTTTCGTAACAATTCTGCCGAAAGCACTGGGATTGACGCAGGGGACAGCAGTGCCTATTACAATAGGGCAGATTGCGGTAAGTGTATTTATATATCTTGGTATTCCATTTTTAGCAGGTTTAATTACAAGATACAGTCTTATCAATATAAAAGATAAAATCTGGTATCAGGAAAAATTCATCCCGAAAATAAGTCCTGTAACCCTGATAGCTCTTTTATTTACCATAATTGTTATGTTTTCAATAAAAGGTGATTATATAGTTAAAAATCCGTTAAATGTGCTTCTTATTGCCATACCGCTTGTAATTTATTTTATCATTATGTTTTTTGTCTCTTATTTTATGTCTTATAAAGCAGGCGCAAATTATGAACAGAGTACAAGTCTTTCGTTTACTGCTGCGAGTAATAATTTTGAGCTTGCTATTGCAGTAGCAGTTGCAGTATTCGGAATAGGTTCGGATCAGGCTTTTGCTGCAGTCATAGGCCCTCTGGTAGAGGTGCCTGTGTTGATAAGTCTTGTAAATGTGGCATTCAAATTGAAGGATACATGGTTTATGGAAAAAAGTAAATGAGTGAAAAGTGAAAAGTGGTATAAATCTATTCATCACACACCGTTCACTCCTTAATGAGGTTATATTTATGAGTGAAGTTGTAAATCAATGTTGTTGTTCTAAAAATACTGAGGTTCAAAAAACTGCCTGTTGTTCCGGCAAAAAAGTCAGGCAATCGTGGATTACAGGTTATATAAATACAAAGGCCGGGGAAATTCCTGTAATACAAACAGTTCTATCTCCATCGGATCTTATGGGACTGGTAAGAATGAGAATCGGAGTGGGAAGATCTTCTTACAGGATCGAGCCGGGATTATATGCGTCAGGCAAGCCTGATGAAAATTCTCCTGTCCTTGTTACTGCCAATTATAAAATGACATTTGATCTTTTACGTCGTGAATTAAGCGGAAAAAATTTATGGATTATGGTGCTTGATACAAAAGGGATAAATGTCTGGTGTGCGGCAGGCAAAGGTACCTTCGGAACAGAGGAATTATTAAAAAGAATTAACATGACAGAACTTGCGAATATAGTATCGCACAGAGAGCTTGTTCTTCCTCAACTCGGCGCCCCCGGCGTATCCGCTCATGAAGTAAAGAAGAAATCAGATTTTAAAGTTATTTACGGCCCCGTAAGGGCAAAGGATATTCCTGTTTTTTTAGATTCAGGTATGAAGGTATCCCCTGAAATGAGAAGAGTAAGATTTAATTTAATCGACAGGCTCTGTATGACTCCCGTAGAAATTACCGGTTCGGTTAAAATAACTCTTATAGCTCTCATAATTTCATTACTTACAGGAGGTCTGGGTAAAGGAGGATTTTCTTTCCCCGGCGCTCTTTCGGAAGGGGGAAAAGAGTTTTTATTTTATCTCTCCGCTCTTCTATGCGGAACTGTTATAACCCCCATTCTGCTGCCATGGATACCTTCAAGGGCTTTCTCTATTAAAGGTGCCATTACAGGAATTATTGTTTTATCCGGATTGATACAGATATTTCGGGACACTTCTTCACCATGGTACGGAGGATTTTACTTCCTACCATGGTTCCTTATAATTCCTGCCATTTCTTCTTTTTTCGCCATGAATTTTACCGGTTCTACAACCTATACATCCCTTTCCGGTGTAATGAAAGAAGTAAAGATTGCCCTCCCTGTTCAGATTTTTTTGACTGTTACAGGATTAATATTATTGATAATAAGTCATTTTACATAAGGAGGTGAACCATGTTTGGTCTTAAATATATAGAAAACACTGTTACTCTGTCCCTTGATAAAGAAAAATGCGTTTCCTGTGGTATGTGTCTGCAAGTCTGTCCTCATGAAGTATTTAAAATGAATGGCAGGGCAGAAATAAAGGATAAAAATGCCTGTATGGAATGCGGCGCCTGTGCGAAAAACTGTCCTGCAAAGCCATTACTGTAAAATCAGGCGTGGGGTGTGCGGCGGCAGTTATAAACGGAATGGTGAGAGGAACTGAGCCTGATTGCGATTGTTCTAAATCTTCATGCTGCGGCGGTTAGCAAATAATAGAAAAATTCATTAATTATGGATTTATATGAGAATCGTAACGCGTAACGCGTGACGGGAGGAATAAATTCTCATACTTCGTTGTTATGAAACTAAATATAATTTAAGGAGAGAGATTATGTATAAAAAAAATTATCTATACTTTTATGCATAGATAATTGCATGAAAAATTCAGTCAAAATACAAACAATGATAAAATGTTCCCTGGTATTTTCATGATGCAATTGTCTTCAAAATTAAGTATAATATTACTTATATCCTTATGTGGTTTTATTATTCTGTCTGTGCTGAATGTATCTTACCCCGCATCTGCCGGAGGATGAGGGCCGGGAGGTTGCAGCGGGACCGTGAGTCCCTCTATATGGTCAGTCAGTGACGGAGGAAATGGTCATACATATCAGATAGTAACCGTGCCCCGGGGTTTAACCCGGGAAGATGCGGATAAAGCTGCAAAAAAATCCGGCGGATACCTTGCAACAATAACCTCGGAAGCTGAAAATTATTTTATTTATAAATTAATATGTAAAAATAAGGATTTATGGGTGATAGATGGTTCAGGTAATGGTTCTGGCCCATGGATAGGAGGATATAAGAAAGAAGAAACATGGAAGTGGATTACTGGAGAGAAATTTAAATACACTTGCTGGGCATCAGGAGAGCCAAATAATTATAAAGGGACAGAAGATTCTATGTGCTTTTACAGACCCGGTATGAAAGATAAGTCATTCTGGAATGATATCAGTAAAGATACTGTTTTACCGGCCTGTATAGTTGAATTTGATAAGCCAAAATAACAGGAGATAATCTATGAACAGTAAAGTAATTTTGAAAATATTAGTAATATTACTTATCATTGGAGGATTTGGAGGAATATATTTTCTGAAGAATAAACCTCCGGCGACATCGGTTAATCAGGTAGAAACCTTTCCTGCCATGGTGGATTACGGCTCTCATGGCTGAAGTGCCTGCAAAAAAATGGTTCCCGTGCTGGAATCCTTAAAAAAAGAATATGAAGGAAAAGTAAGAGTGGATTTCATAGATGTAAAAATAAGAGAAAACAGGGAAAAGGTTGTGAAAGCTTCTATCAATGTTATTCCTACACAGATTTTCTACGACTCTGCAGGAAAAGAAGTTTTCAGGCATGAAGGATTTTTGTCGAAAGAAGATATTGACGGGGTAATTAAAGAAAAAGGACTGGTAAAGTAAATGGAGCATTTTATAAATAGCCTTGTTTCTACAATCAGCACCCATCCTTCTATTGCATATGGCGCAGTTTTTCTTGCAGGTCTCATATCGACTGCAGGCCCCTGTGTTCTTGCAATTATTCCGCTTGTCATAGGGTTTATCGGAGGGTATGCGGAAGGTGATACAAAAAGGGCGTTTTATTATACAATAGTTTTTGTGGCAGGACTTACGATAAGTTTTACCATTCTCGGTGCTACAGTAGGTTTTGTCGGAGGAATAATGAAATTATTCGGCCAATGGGGTTATATGGCCATAGCACTTGTAGCGGTGATTGCAGGTATTCAACTGCTGGGAATTATAAATATACCGATTCCTTCTCCGATACAGAAGATACAGCCGAAGCAGAAGGGTATTCTGGGTGCCCTCATACTCGGTTTTCTTTTCGGACTTGCTTCCGCACCATGTGCCACTCCTGTCCTTGTCGGTATTCTTGCCCTTGTATCGGTTCAGGGAAAAGTCCTTTACGGTGCAACCCTTTTATTTTTCTATGCCCTGGGACACTGGATGCTTGTCTTTGTGGCAGGCATAAGTACCGGCTTTGTAGATAAACTGGCAAAAGCCAGAGGAGTTAATAATTTTACTGCTGTAATGAAAAAAATAAGCGGAGTTATTTTTATTCTCGGCGGATTTTATTTGTTCTGGCGATCTATTTAGTGAGTCGTGAGTCGTGAGTCGTGAATGGTAAGCAGAGGCGTTTAAATAAACGCCCGGGATTAATACGCATTACGCATGACGCATGACGAACCACGCGTCACGCGTCACGATTATAACGCATCAGGAATAAGAAAGGAAGTAATAATTAATGAAAGTAGAAGTTTTAGGCCCCGGTTGCCCGAACTGTACAAAAACCTATGAACTTGTAAAACAGGTAATAGAAGAAAAAAGTTTGAATGTGGAATTAGTGAAGGTTCAGGAGATGGGGAAGATTATGTCTTATGGCATTATGACTCTTCCCGGTCTTGTTATTGACGGTACAGTAGTATGTGCCGGCCGTGTTCCCCATATTGAGGAGGTGAGAGGCTGGATCTGCTGATAGCCTTTAATATATGAATAAAAAAGTTATGATCTTTCCATGTAGCGGTATAGGAAAGGTTACAGGAACAATTGCAAGGGATTCCGTAAAAGAAGCGATAGATAAGGTAAAGGAAAATATAGAAGGGCCCTGTCTTGCTCTTCTTACGGTAGGAGATGAAGAAACAGTCAGGAAAGTTAAAGAAAGCATAGCCATAACGGTTGACGGTTGCCCGAAGGCCTGTGCATTGAAAAATGTGGAAAAAAGCGGTGGTGCTGTAGAGAAGAGTTTTATGGTAATGGATTATATGAGAGAACATAAGGAATTAAAGCCTGGCACCGTTACGGAACCGGGAGAAGACGGGAAAAAACTGGCATCTATCATAGCTTCCGATATTTCCGTTATAGTAAAAGAACTCGAGGAAAGGGGTTGATGTCATTGGAAATAACCAGAAAAGCAGGTATAGTTTCCTGCAGCGGAGAAGAATTTTTAGAAGGCACTGTGACAAGACTTGCCACAAGAAAGGTTATGGATAAACTCAGACCCGGGAAAGCTGTAACAATATGCCTGCCTCTTTTCCTGGCAGGAGGGGAAGGAGAAAGAGCTTTCGCGAAATTAAACCCTGTCATAACAGTAGACGGCTGTGAAAAACTCTGTGCCAGAAGAGGAACGGAAATGCACAGCGGGAAAGTGGAGGATTATATTTCCCTGCCGGAACTTTTAAAAGACAGACATGTTACTGAAGAAAATCTTGATGAAATAGTTAATCTTGTAGCAGAAGAAATTGCTTTAAAGATAGATAAAATCCTGGGAGATAAATCTTCTGTTGAAGAGATTGAATCAGAAACTCCTTCGTGCAGCTGTTTTTCTTCACCGGAACCTGTTACTATTGACCTTGACGGAGAAAAAATAGATTTCCTTCTTCTACCCCAGTTATTTCTGAAATTCAAAAAAAAGGGAAAAAAAGCAGATGAACTGGGAGAAGATTTTATGAGAGAAATCAAAATATATAATTATATAGATCCGGCAAAAGAAGATAAAATAGCCGGAAAATTAAAAGAATATTATGAATATTTTTATATGCATGGAAAAATGACCGGGATTTTTGGGATTTAATGGATTTATATGAGAACGTATTCCTCTCTTCACCCTTCACGATTCTCATATAAATTTTTTTGTAAATCCTTCTGTTAAAAACTTCTAATATAAATAATCCGGTTTATCATTGACAGAAATTATTATATTGTTATATAATGATTTGATAATATGACTGTAATAAAGAGGAATGTTATGAAAATACGTAATTATACCAATATATTAAAAATACTCAGTGAGCCATCAAGGCTTAAGCTTATTAAGATACTTGGTTACAGAGAATTATGTGTATGTGAAATTGAAGAAGTAACCGGGTTGAAGCAACCTACTATATCTCAACAGATTAAGAGGCTTAAAGAAGTAGACCTTGTAATAGAAAGAAATGAAGGGAAGTGGTCTTATTATTCTTTGAATAAAAAATTGTTAAAAGATCTTTTGACTTCCTTAGATGTTTTTATTGATACCAATCCTGAAGAGCTTGAAGAATTTAAAACTGAGATTGAAAGATTGTACGAACTTTCAGAAAATATAAGGATAAGGAAATGTAAGGATAAGGAAGTTGAGGGTTGGGTGGTAAGAGTTGAGAGTTAATTATGAAATGTTTTAATTTGATTTATATTTTTTTTGAAGTTCAAATTATTATATATTTATATAAGAATTTAAATGTAAATATAATGTAGTTGAGGGTTGAGAGTTTATTGAAAGGAGATTTTTATGTCAGAACAGGTAATGAAAAAACTATCGTTTCTGGACAGATTTTTAACACTCTGGATTTTTCTCGCTATGATATTGGGTGTGGCTCTCGGTTATTTTGCCCCACAGGTAAAGGATCTTATAGACAGGTTTCAGATAGGAACAACATCAATTCCTATTGCCATAGGTCTTATACTTATGATGTATCCTCCTCTGGCAAAGGTGAAATACGAAGAATTACCACAGGTGTTTAAAAATGTAAAAGTTCTTGTTATTTCACTTCTACAGAACTGGGTAATAGGCCCTATTTTGATGTTTATTCTTGCAGTAATTTTTCTTCGAAGTCATCAGGGATTTATGGAAGGCCTTATAATGATTGGCCTTGCCAGATGTATTGCCATGGTAATAGTATGGAATGAACTTGCAAAAGGTGATACTGAATACTGTGCCGGACTTGTAGCTTTTAACTCCATTTTTCAGATATTATTCTTTTCTGTTTATGCCTATATTTTTATAACAGTTCTTCCGAAAGCACTGGGACTGACACAGGGGACAGCAGTTCCCATTACAATAGGCCAGATTGCAATAAATGTATTTATATATCTTGGTATTCCTTTTATAGCAGGTTTAATTACAAGGTTCAGCCTTCTTCAGATAAAAGATAAAATATGGTATCAGGAAAAATTTATACCGAAGATAAGCCCCATAACACTTATAGCACTTTTATTTACCATAGTGGTGATGTTTTCAATAAAAGGTGATTATATAGTTAAAAACCCGTTTAATGTAATTCTCATAGCCATACCGCTTATAATTTATTTTGTTATTATGTTTTTTGTTTCTTATTACACTTCTTATAAAATGGGAGCAAATTATGAGCAGAGCACAAGCCTTTCATTTACTGCGGCAAGTAATAATTTTGAGCTTGCCATTGCTGTTGCGGTAGCAGTATTCGGAATAGGTTCAGATCAGGCTTTTGCTGCAGTAATAGGCCCTCTGGTAGAAGTACCTGTTTTAATAAGTCTTGTAAATGTGGCATTCAAATTGAAGGATACATGGTTTGTAGGAAGATGCTGTAAATGAAGTTGAGAGTTGATGGTTGAGATTTGAAGGTTGGAAATTAACCTTAAACTCTCAACTTTAAACTCTAAACCATTAAATTTAAAGGAGAGATGTTAATGTATAAAAAAAATTATCTAATGTTACTTGTATCCCTGTTTTGTTTGACGATTCTGGCTCTATTCACTTATCCTGCATCTGCCGGTTGAGGACCAACCTGCGGCGGGGCCGTGAGTCCTGTTATATGGTCGAAAAGTGACGGAGGCAATGGTCATGCCTATCAGATAGTCGCAGTATCTTGGGGATTTACCTGGGAAGAAGCAAAAAAAGCTGCAGAAGCATCCGGGGGACATCTTGTAACAATTAATTCAAAGGCTGAGAATGATTTTGTTTATGGACTGATAAATAAAAATGCAGGTTTATGGGCTGTAGATAAGTCAGGTAATGGTTACGGACCCTGGATAGGTGGATATAAGAAAGAAGGAGTTAAAAAAGCAAAGGAAGGCTGGAAATGGGTTACGGGCGAGGAAGTTAAATATAGCAGCTGGGCATCGGGAGAACCTAATAATTATAAAAATAAGGAAAATGCTATATGTTTTTACAGAGTTTCTATGACGGATAAACCGACATGGAATGACGTGGAACAGGGTATTGTTTTGCCTGCCTGTATAGTTGAATTTGATAATCCTAAATAATCAGGAGGTAAATTGATGTGCCTGCAGTAATATGGCCCCCGCGCTGGAAGCCATAGTAAACCAGTATAAAAAAGTTTTAATGGTAAAAGATATAAATGTAATGGATAGTGAAGAAGCATATCAGGAAGCGAAGAAAGCTGGTATAAAAACCACACCGACACAGATATTTTATGATATAAATGGTAAAGAGGTTTTCAGGCATGAAGGGTCTATGTCAAAGAATGATATAGAAAAAATACTTAAAGAAAAAGGATTGATTAAATAATGGAGCATATTGCCAATCAGTTAGTAGGAACTATAGACGCCAATCCTGCTCTTGCATATGCAGCAGTTTTTCTGGGAGGTCTGTTTTCCTGTGCAAGTCCATGTGTGCTTGCCATAATACCTCTTGTCATAGGTTTTATTGGAGGATATGCTGAAGGAGACACAAAAAAAGCAATATCTTATTCTATGGTTTTTGTTATAGGGCTGACAGTCAGTTTTACCCTTCTCGGCGCTACTGTAGGTTTTGTCGGAGGTTTTATGAAGCTCTTCGGGAAATGGGGTTATATAGGTATAGCCCTTGTAGCAGTTGCGGCAGGATTACAATTACTTGGTATCTTAAATATACCAATGCCTGCGCCGATACAGAAGATACAGCCTAAACAGAAAGGAATGGTCGGAGGTTTTATACTGGGTTTTCTTTTTGGACTGGCTTCTGCTCCCTGTGCCACACCCGCTCTTATAGGAATTCTTGCCCTTGCATCGGCAAAAGGAAATGCCCTTTACGGAGCTACTCTTTTACTTTTTTATGCCATAGGTCACTGGACTCTTGTTCTTCTGGCAGGTATAAGTGTGGGATTTGTGGATAAGCTGGCAAAAACCAGAGGAATAGGCAGTTTTTCTACAGTTATGAAAAAAGTAAGCGGTGTTATTTTTGTTCTTGGAGGATTTTATATATTCTGGCAGTCGGTTTAGTACGAGGTAAGCAGTGAAAAGTGAGTAGTGAAAAGTGAACCACTGTATTCGCCCGGTACACGGTAAAAACACGCATTACGCATTGCGTATCACGAATAAGAAAGGAAGTAAAAAAATGAAAGTAGAAGTTTTAGGTCCCGGTTGTGCAAATTGTGTGAAAACCTATGAGCTTGCAAAGCAGGTAATTGAAGAGAAGAAACTTAATGTAGAATTAGTAAAAGTGCAGGAAATGCAAAAGATTATGTCTTACGGCATTATGACTCTTCCGGGACTCGTTATTGACGGCACGGTAGTATGTGCCGGTCGTGTTCCCCATATTGAGGAGGTGAGAGGCTGGATCTGCTGATAATATGAATAAAAAAGTAATGGTTTTTCCATGCAGCGGTATAGGAAAGGTTTCCGGAACAATTGCAATAGATTCTGTCAGAGAAGTGGTGCGTAAATTAAAAGACATTACAGAATGTCCATGCCTTGCTCTTCTTACTGTAGGGGATGAGGAAACAGTTAAAAAAGTTAAGGAAAATTCTTCTATAACAGTTGACGGCTGCCCAAAGGCCTGTGCATTAAAAAATGTTGAAAAAAGCGGAGGAAAAATAGAAAAAAGTTTTATGGTAATGGACTATATGAGAGAACATAAGGAATTAAAGCCTGGAACTGTTACAGAACCGGGAGAAGACGGTAAGAAACTGGCTTCTATTATAGCGTCCGATATATCCGGAATGGTAAAAGAAATTGAAGGAAGGGGTTGATTTCATTGGAAATACTTAAAGTAGGACTGGTTTCCTGCAGCGGAGAAGAATTTTTAGGAGGCACTGTTACAAGACTTGCCACGAGGAAGGTTATGGATAAACTCAGGCAGGGAAAGGCAGTTACACTGTGTTTCCCTCTTTTCCTTGCAGGAGGAGAAGGAGAAAGAGCTTTTGCAAAATTAAACCCCACTATAACAATAGATGGCTGTGAAAAACTCTGTGCTAAAAGAGGAACTGAAAAGCACAGCGGAAAAGTAGAAGATTATATTTCTGTACCTGAACTTTTAAAAGATAGAACTATTACCGAAGAAAATCTTCAGGAAATAGTAGATCTTGTAGCAGAAGAGATTGCTTTAAAAATAGATAAAATCATAGGAGATAATTCCTGTGATGAAATAGCGGAAGACGAAATTCCTTCATGCAGTTGCTTCTCTTCACCCAAGCCGGTTACTATTAGCATTAACGGAGAAAAAATAGATTTTCTGCTTCTTCCGAAGATATTTTTAAAATTTAAAAAACAGGGGAAGAAACCAGAAAACCTGGGAGAAGATTTTATGAAGGAAATTAAAATATACAATTATATACCTTCTGATAAGGAAACTGCTGTATTTAAATTACTGAAAGAATATTATGACTATTTTTGTATTAATGGAAAAATGAAATGTTATATAGAATAAAAAGGAGGTAATAAACTGATGGATCCAAAGATAAAAGAACTTATATCAATAGGAGCTTCTATAGGGGCAAACTGCCTGCCATGTCTTGAGTGGCATTATAATAAATGTATAGAACTTGGTATCGATAAGAAAGATATAAAAATAGCTATAGAAATAGGCAAAAAAGTAAAAGAAAGGCCGAATAAAGATATAGCTGAAATAGCTGATGATCTTTTAAATATTAATACAAATCTGGCTCCATGCTGCTGTGAAGGAAAAAGTTGCTGTTAAAATAATAGGAGGAGATTTAAATGGCAGATGTAAAATTTTCCATTGAAGCTTTGTCTTTAAGTAAAAGCAGGACAGAAGTAAAAGTAAGAGATTTTACATTTAATGTAGATGAGCCTGAAAAACTTGGAGGAACCAATACTGGCCCAAATCCTGTAGAATATCAGCTTGGTTCTCTTGCAGGGTGTCTTAATGTAACAGCCTATATGATTGCAAAAGAAATGGGATTTGTCATTGAATCGATGAATATTAAAATTGAAGGCAATCTTGATCCTCTTTCTTTTCTTGGAAAAAAGCCTGATGTAAGAGCAGGTTTTAAGGAAATAAGAGTATATTTTGATGTAAAAACCTCTGCTTCATCTGATGTTTTGACTCAATGGACTGAAGCGATAGAAAAACGATGTCCTGTAAGTGATATGTTAAATAATATTACTCCCGTTAAATTATTTTTAACTGAAAAATAATTTTAGTAGAGTTGAGAGTTTGGGAGTTGAGAGTTGAGAGTTTTATAAACCCTCAACCTTCAACTCTCAACCATAAACTATTAAGAAAGCAGGTAAATATTATGTCAGAAGAAGAAAAAAATATAGGCTTTATCATGTGTGTCTGTACAGGTAAATGTCCCGGATTTGAAAAAATGGATATGTGGGATTTTATAAATAGAGTAAGGGTAGAGCTTCCCGTAGAATATGCCTTTATTCACCCACAGCTCTGCGAAGAAGACGGAGACAGGTTCTGGAATGATTTTATAAAACCGGGAAGAAAATACATGGTAGGCGGCTGTGCGGCAAGTATGCAGTATAAACTTTTTAGAGATGCCTTCAGTAATGCAGGTCTGGATGTAAAGAAAGATCTGGTTCCACTTGATGTAAGAGATAAAACAACTAATGAGGCTTTTGAAATGGTAGAGAAAAAGCTTCAGGAGATTGAAGGTGAAAAGAATGAGTGAAAATACTTTTATGGGTGTTTCCAGAGAAAAAATCCCCTGGTATCCTGTAATAGATTATACAAAATGCAATTACTGTATGGAATGTGATAAGTTCTGTCCTCACAGGGTCTTTGAACGTCAGGAAGGAGAAATAAAACTTACAGTCAAGAATCCTTACAACTGTGTAGTTTTCTGCCGTGCCTGCGGTAAATGCTGTGAACCTGATGCAATTTCTTTTCCTGATAAGAAAGAAATTACAAAACTCATAAAAGAGATAAGGAAAGAGGAAGAGAAAGTTGAGGGTTGAGAGTTGAGGGTTTGAGAGTTTTATAAACCCTGTTAAACAAAAATAAAGGGGGAGTATGTTATGGATTTAAGTAGAGAAATGAATAAAGCTATTCAGGATATCACAGATGTAAAGGGATATATATGCCATGGACTTGTAAATTATCAAAAAGGTGTATCGGCGTTACAGGAAACATCAGATCCTTTAGATAAAGTAAACTTCTTTCCTCAACAATGTTCTAATATTATTAATACACTTTATAAGTCTTTAGATAATTTAAATGGCGGTACACCGGATAAAATAAAAGTAGAATCTTCAAAAATGACTATGTTAATTTATCTGGTAAATGACACTTATTTTTGTGGAATAGGACTTCAACCCGGTGTTCAGGCAGGTGAAGCAGAGGATAAATTGGAAAACTTACGTCATGCCTTTAAAAAACATTTAATAGAAAGAGGTTAGTTTTTATGGAAGTTAATAAATACGCCATACTTCCCTGTAATGGCCTGGATAAATCAACCGGACAGATTACACGCCTGGCTGCTCTTGAATTTCAGAAAAAATATCCTGAAACAGAAATAGTCTGTCCTGTATTACTCGGAAGAGATTCTGGAAAATATGAGGAAATTATTAAAAATAAAAAATTTATAATAGTCGATGGCTGCGCCACACGATGTGCTACAAAGATTGCTATAGATAAGGGAATAACAGTTTCTCAAAAAATTCTTGTTCTTGATATTATAAAAGAAACGGGCATAAAACCTGAAAAAGAGCTTTCTTTAGGAATTGAGGCAGTGAAAATTTCCTCTGTCATTACAGAAAAAATAGAAAAATTTTTTATAAAAGAAGAAAGACCTGAAGCAGAGAAACCTGAAATTTCAGAAAAAGAGCAGATAGAATATTATGAAGTAATGGTAGATAAATTTATATTAAAGGTTCCCAAAACAGGTTATGTATTTAACGAAAATGACTTCTGGGCAAAAATAAAAGGTGATACGGCAAAAATAGGAATAACCGATTATGTTCAGACAAATGTAGGAGATATTATGTATGTGGAATTGCCTGAAGTCGGGACAGAGGTTAGCCAGTTTGACGATATATGCAGTTTTGAATCCTCCAAAACCCTTCTTTCAGCAGTATCTCCTGTGTCGGGAACAGTGTCCGGCATAAATGAAAAAGTTATTGAAAGCCCGCAGCTTTTAAATGAAGACCCCTATGGAGAAGGCTGGCTTATAGAAATTAAATTAAATAATTTTGAAGAAGACAGGGAACTTCTTATGGAAGGCCAGGAATATTTTGAAAAGATGAAGGCAAAAGCTCAGAAGGACATTGATAATATCTATTAGGAGGTTATATTTTATGAAAAAAATACTCTTTGTATGTAATGAAAATTCATGCCGCAGTCAGATGGCTGAAGGGTTATTAAATCATTACGGAAAAGGTAAAGTCACGGCAGAAAGCGGAGGGTCTACTCCATCGGGAACAGTAAATCTTCAGGGAATAGAAGTAATGAAGGAAAAAGGCATAGATATTTCAAAACAGGCATCCAGAGGTTTACCGGAAGATTTTTCTTCTTATGATATGGTTATAACTATGGGCTGCTGTTCTGTAGAGGAAGTCTGCCCTGTGATTTATTCGGGAAATAAAATTGAATGGAAAATAGATGATCCGAAAGGACATAATATGGATTTTTTCAGGAAAGTCAGAGATGATATAGAGAAAAAAGTTCTTGAACTTTTATATGAAGGTGATAATAAATGACAGGAGAAATATCTTCGGAATGGCTTAAAAATTATATCCGTAAGTTCGGAGGAGTAATGAATATTGCTCATCGCCAGTTTATGGAAGGGTGATGAAGGGTAGTTGAAGGCCTGGCAGGTCTTATGAAAAAACCGGAAGATCCGGAAAATTTTATTCAATTTTCGGTAGATGATTTGGCAGTATATATAGAGAAAAATGCATGGGAAGATGTAAAAGATGATAATGAGATAGTTTTTAAAGTTCATAATTACGGTGAGTTCGTTTTAGAGTTTAGTGTTGAGGGTTATTACCCTCAACACTCTATTATTTATTATGGCAAAGGGTGGAAATAATTCTTCTAGAAGCTGTGGTGGAACATCATAATCCAATGTTTCTAAAAAACTTAACTTTTTTCTATTATTAATATATTATATGCTTAGTATCGCAACTATGCATATGGAGTGAAAAATAATGAAACAATTTATTGAAATATTTAAAGCTCTCAGTAATGAAATCAGGTTACGTATTATTCATCTCCTTATATCAGCTAAAAAACCTATATGTGTATGTGAAATAGTAGATTCTCTGGAAGAATCCCAATATAATATATCAAAAAACCTTAAGATATTGGAAAATGCGGGACTTGTTGAGAATAAGAAAAAAGGGCAGTGGAAATATTTTTCTTTACCAGAGGGTGCATTCCCAAAATATAGATTATAAAAAAATATAGATTATAAAAAAGTATATCAGAGGTGAATGTAAAAATAAAGCACCTAAAAAAATTACATAGAAATAGGTGGATGCTGTTCCGCTAATACTTTGATTATAAATTGACATTGAAATATCTAGCTTTTTTAAATTGCTAAAACCTGGAAAATAAGCCATTTTTTCTAAATCAAAGTACTAACGGAAGACTATCTAAAACCAGTATAATTAAAAAATTAATATTGATATTATAGCTCCTATAGGAACTACCCAGTAGATCTGAACTTTATATAAGAGAGCAATAAATGCGGCTATGACAAGAAGAACACGGGGAATATCCCAGGGAATATTTAGAGCAAAAAGAATTGTAGTAGTAAAAAGAAAGCCTGTAAAAGAAGAAAAAATGCCTTTAAGAGCTTTACTTACATAAAAGGATTTTCTGATAATATTAAAATATGGCTCAATTACTGTAACAATAAGGAAAGATGGTGTAAAGACACTTATTGTGGCGATAATCCCTCCGAGTATGCCGTAAAGCATATAACCTACAAATGTTGCAGTAATAACAACAGGTCCCGGAGTAATCTGTCCCATAGCAATACCATTCATGAATGTAGCCTCATCCATCCAGGAATGAACTGTTACAATTTCATGTAACATTAAAGGAACAGATGTAAAACCGCCTCCGAAGGCAAATAAATCGAACTTTGCCATAAGAATGGACAGTTCAAATAAACGGGGATGCAAAAATAAGAGTGAAATAAATAAAATCAACAGAAAGGATAATAATGGTACAAAATTCTTTATAGAAAAGCTCTTATCTTCTGAAAGAGTTTCCATCTGCTCTAAAGGATCTTTATAATATAATATAATACCTGCAATGGCTGTAAAAACAATTACATAAACAGGGTTTATTCTAAGTCCATACAATATAGCAGCAAAAATAGCTATTATTATATCTTTCCAGTTTTTCAAATAACTTTTTCCGATTGATAATGTAGCACTGGCAATAATGGCTATAACTATTATCTGAAGTCCTTTAAACCCGGAAATAACAGCCGGTAAATCATGATTTATTTTATATAAAATCGAAAGTACTATCATAAAAAGAAATGCAGGAAATCCGTAACCGATAAATGATACCATGGCACCCGGTATTCCTCTTGTTTTTAATCCAACATAAGCAGAAAGCTGCATTACTATTGCACCGGGGATAATCTGACATAAAGTCATTCCGCTAAAAAAAGTTTTTTCAGGAAGCCATTTTTTTTCTTCCACTACCATTTTACGTACATATGCTACTATAGCGGCACCGCCAAAAGAAACACTTCCCAGTCTTAGAAAAGAAAAAAATAAGGAAGGTAATGAGGGCGGCACGATGAGTTCTTGTTTATCATTCATGGTGTTCATAATTTTAATCCTCCTTCAGTAGTTGAACCTTGAGGGTTGAGAAATTATTGTTTTCTTTAAGATTTTATTACACACTAACTTTAAACTCTCAACCATCAGCTCTCAACCCTCAACTATCGCAGACATTTTCAACACAGATTACACTTCTGACCTGTTTCTTTTTCCCTGCATGGAATACAGACTTTTTTATCTCCTGATATTCTTCCGTACGGTTCTACCGTCATCTCACCGCATAAATCACAGATGAAGCCTTCAAAAGAATGAGGATTTTCAACCACTTCATATTTAAATATTTCACCTGCATTAATGAGTTTATCTTCATCACTGTTCATAACCCTATCTATAAGAGGCATAACTACTTCTTCCGGCACAGAAGAAGCAGGAATACCTTTTTCCCTGTATTTCTTAAAGAAGTCACTTTTCTTATTGGCTTCCATAGCACTTGCTTTTGGTGTAACTCTGATTGCTCTGCCTGATTTTTTATCTATCAGGGTAACTCCCCATTTCCCATAATGAAGTTTTTTAATATTACCTTTGCCAAAAGTACAGCCTGTAATCATCTGAATTCCATCGGCAAAACAGGTAGCACAGTGATTGTCACCTATTTCAATCAGGGTAACAAGCTCGCCGTCCTTTGCTCTTTCTACTCCAAGTTTATTCATTGCAGAAGCTCCGACTCTCAGTCCCATTGGCATAGCAGGACATTTATGACCATGCAATAATAAACCTGCTTCGTAGTAGTCTTTTGGATTAACCATAATATCATCTCCTGTTATTATATTGTCATATTATTATTTAATAATATGATATTTTATATGATTGGATGAAGAAAGTCAAAAAAGGATTCTTAAGGCAAACCATTCATCTTGAAGATTATTTCTTATCTAAATGTACCACTAATTAGAGTCTCATTCTGGAAGCCCCCATCGCCTTCAGTTTATTGACCTGAGCATAAGCATATAATAAAGTTCTTCCTCCCGTCACGCGTCACGCGTTACGCGTCACGAGAGCAGATATGTATTATTTATGCTCACCTCAGTAATAATGGGTGAGGTAGAGATAATAAAAGGTCATGTGTCAAAAGATGATGCTCTTCCGGCGGGTAAGGCACTTGCGAAAATCTATAATCATCTTGCAAAAAAAACTGTTATTACAGACTGCTACGATATTACATTTCGCCTGCAGGGCGTTAAGTTCATAAGGAGAATGTTATTGACCATAAAGGGTCTTGACAATTTCAATTTTATATATTATTATATCAGCATAATCAGAAATTTCAGAAATCACTGATAAAATTGATAAAGCTTAAAAGGTGGTGATGGATAATGACAAAGAAGAAAGAAGACTGCTGTGCCATACAGAATTGCATTACTGATTGCTGCAAGCTGGAAGCACTTATAACTGTTGACGAAAGAGGTCAGATGGTGCTTCCGAAAGAGCTGAGGGACAAGGCCTCTATAAAGACCGGTGACAGGCTGGCTGTCATAAGCATGATGAAAGAAGGGAAAGTATGCTGTCTCAGCCTTATAAAGGCCGGTGATTTCGGGGCAATGATCAAGGAATTTCTTGGCCCTCTTGTGAAAGAAATAATAAAGGATGATAAATAAATACGGAGGTATAATCATATGGAAGACGGAAAAATAAAGGAGATTGTAAAAGAAAAATATTCTAGAGTAGCGAAAGGTTCTGGTGCCGGTTCATCATGTTGCGGCGGGCCGTCATGCTGTACTACAATAAATTCTTCGAAAGACTACAGCATTGGTATCGGATATTCCGGTAAAGAAATCGATAGTGTGCCGGAAGGTGCAAATCTCGGCCTCGGATGCGGTAATCCTCTGGCCATAGACTCATTGAAAGAAGGCGAAACAGTTCTGGATCTCGGCTCCGGCGCTGGTTTTGATTGTTTTCTTGCCGCTCAGAAAGTTGGTAAAACCGGTATGGTTATAGGAGTCGATATGACAGAGGAAATGTTACTGAAAGCAAGAGAAAATGCGAAAAAAGGCGGCTATGAGAATGTGGAATTTCGTTCAGGTGAAATTGAGAATCTACCTGTTGATGACAGTGCTGTCGATGCGGTTATATCCAACTGTGTTATAAATCTGGTACCTGATAAGAGAAAGGCTTTCGGCGAAATATTCAGAGTTTTGAAACAGGGTGGCAGGTTTATGATATCCGATATAGTACTGGAAAAAGAACTTCCGGAAATGGTAAAAAATTCTGCCGAAGCCTATGCGGCATGTGTTTCAGGAGCAATAAATGAAAAAGAATATATAAAAATCATAGAGGATACAGGTTTTAAACAGGTAAAAATCATTGATAAAACCTCATTTCCTGTGGAATACATGTTTAATGATATGGAAAGTAGAGGTATGATTGAAAAAATGAACATACCGGGAGACATAATAAAAGATACCGTGAATTCGGTTTTCAGTATAAAGGTTTATGGTGTCAAACCATAAAGAATTGAATTACTGTAATAGCTTATAACTTCTCAGGATGGGTATTTCAGGCTGAACTGAGAGAATGTTTATAAGAAGCGTGAAGGGTGAAGAGTGAAGAGAGGATAAGTTCGCCTTTTTCGTTGTGACCGACCGGTCATGGCTGTCAGTGAGAGGTGATTTTTCACTTTTCACTTTTCACTATTTACTTACCTTGATGATTCCTTCACTTATTCCTTCTTTATCACATTTTCGCCATATTCGAATAGATCCCTGAGAACCTGTGAGTTTTATGTCAAGAACTATTTCGAACACCCTTTTACTTACCTGTTTCCATTCACTTTTTTTGATTAATTTTACCCCTGTGTAATCAAAGTTTATATCACCCAGTTCTTTCGGACAATTTTTATGGGCCAGTTCAACTGTTACTGTTACAGAGGCCATGTTATTACTGTTTACTTTTACCGCCGATGGCTCAAAGGTGATGTCACATGCAAAAAGTTTTTCCGTGCTGAAAATAAGTAACATTAATAACAGGAATAATAAAATATCTGGTTTTTTCATAATGAAAATTCCTTTCAATATTATTTTTACAACTTTTTCTACAGAAAAAGTCTCTTACAATTTGTATGCCATATTTACTATAATTTCTGTTAATACAAATTTATATTTTGAAAAAAATATTAACATAAAGTTAACATAATATCATTGTATGGTTGTATTATTTACTGTATTATTTTATTAAGGATATATTATTGTGTTAATATACTATATAAAGCTATAATTCCAGAGGGAGGGGTGTATTGTGAATATATCAAATAATAAAGTACGTCTGGCATCTTATAATGTTGAAACACTGAGCGTTGACAATCCCGAGAATAAGAGAGAAAAATTACAGGCTCTGGCAGAAAGTTTAAAAGAAATAAATGCAGATATAGTATCATTGCAGGAAGTACCTTCTGAAAAAGATTTAAATGATTTTTTAAAGATGTCGGATCTTAATAAAAAATATCCCTATTCCAGTTTCTGTGAGACGAACGATCAGTACGGTCATCACATGGGAATATTAAGCCAGTATCCTATTGTAGAAACTGAAAGTAATAAAAACAGAAGAATTTCAACAGGTTCAAAGGGTTCGACAAATTTCTGTCGTGATGTGGCGGAAACAATGATAGATGTAAAAGGCTATCCTTTCAGAATCTATAATGTTCATTTTAAAGCCAATCCTTATTTTGCAGGGCCTGATGCAAATTCTCCGGAGAAGCTTCAAAAGGCTGTAAATAAACGTGCTGCAGAAGCCCGTGAAGTTAAAAATATCATAGCAGAAGATATGAGAAGGTTACCTTCCATGCATTATGTCGTCACTGGAGATATGAATACAACTCCTGATGCACCTGAAATTCAGCCGTTAAAACAGGAAGATAAAACTCATGTAAAACTTTCGGATCCTCTGGAAAATCTTAATGGTCCTGAAATGAATTCCCATCCTGTAACAAATAACAGACTGGATTATATAATGCTTTCTCCTGAACTTGCGAAAGGCGTCGTGGAAGGTTCTCCCAATGTACATCATTCGGAAAATGCAAATAAAGCTTCAGATCATCTCGGTATTTATGTGGATATCGATATGGACGCTTTGCCTGAAACAGATGAAAACTGGAAGAAAAATCTTCATTAAGATCACGTTTAATAAGAACCTATCCGAAAAGTAATATTTTTTTAATCCTTTCCACTGCCATGTTCTGGAGAAAAATATATACTGTATTAAAAGCCAGTTGTAATTTAAATAGACGCAAAATAGTAAATGTCTGTAAAAACAGGTTTTCTTTCAGGAGGATTATATATTTTTCGTAAGAGCCTGGCAGTGGAAAGGTATGGGGCGACTTTTCGGATAGGCTCTTAGTACCGTAACAGGTAAAAGGGTATCCATAAAAAGCTTCTGACTGGCAGGCTCTGGAGAAGAAAAATTAGTTTTTTCTATAGTATTAGAAATTAACCAGTGGTTAATTTATTGTCTGCAAAACAAATTAAATAAGGCA
>JAKPQU010000291.1 GCA_029555925.1 Bacillota bacterium | reverse complement strand
TGCCTTATTTAATTTGTTTTGCAGACAATAAATTAACCACTGGTTAATTTCTAATACTATAGAAAAAACTAATTTTTCTTCTCCAGAGCCTGCCAGTCAGAAGCTTTTTATGGATACCCTTTTACCTGTTACGGTACTGAGGTAAGCATAAATAATACATATTTGCTCTCATGACGCGTCACGGAACGAAAATGTTTATTACATGCCTATGCTCAGGCCAGTAAATATAAATTATAGTAGTTCCCCGGAGCACATGCTAAATAAAGCTATCTCTCTGTGAATTATGGAATATCCGGGAGAAAAAACCTCTACTATAATGTCTTATATTCTTTTAAAGAAATAAATATCCTTTAGTGAGATAAACATAAATAATACATATATGCTCCCGTGACAGGTAACGCGTTATGCGTGACGGGAGGAACACCTTTATTACAATGTTTATGCTCAGGATACATCACGGGAGGATTATTTTATTGCCGGGGTCAGGACAAATAATTATAGTGTGTTTATATGAGAATCGTCAAGGGTGAAGAGTGAAGGGTGAAGAAAAGATTACATTCTCATTCTTCGTTGTGACCTGTACGGTCATGGCCGTTTTATAACATATTCGCTTTTTATGTATGAATTAATCAAAAATTAATATACAGGGGGACATAACAATTAACAGGCTTTTATCACGTGCCACGCGTCACGCGTTACGCCTTACGATTCATTTAATAACTATCTGTTCCATTTCATTAAAATGAGTAAGTGCTATTTCAACAAGATGACCGCCCAGAGTACCTGCCATGTCCAGATTCTCACCGGGTTCATAAAAAATCTTTTTATTCATATATGTCACTTCCTTGATAGAATGGTCTGTTTTTTTGAAAAAGTTATAATAATATAAATTATACCTTTTTGTCAATAGGGAAAATAACAAAAATAAAAAGACAGATTTTTTATCTGCCCCTTTATTTGCTTTCACTTTCAGACTAGCTGTTTACCTCGGTATTGTAATAGTCCGCGGCAATTCCTGCAAGCGGGCCTCCTATAGTTGATATTACAGAAGCTTCTACTGTATTTATAGCTTTTAAATTCTTCAGATCTCCAGTTTCTCCGGTTTTTTCTAGGGAAACTTCACCTATTTTCTTCTGAAGTTCTGCGAGCTGTTTTTTTAATTTCCCTATATTATCCTCTGCCGAGATTAATACTTGATCTTTAGTTACTTCAGTATCATCTTTTTTCTTTACTGTAAGTTGAGGAGATAGTAAAACTTTTTTCTCGTCTCCTATTCGCATATATATAGTCCTCCCTGGAATTTTTTCATATTATAATACCGGATTACCATGTATTACTGAACCGAACATAAGCGGTAATAAAGGTTTTTCTCCAGTCACGCGTTACGGGAGCATATATTTATTATTATGCTTACCTCCGTAACTACCATGTATTAAACTATGAAATCTCTTTACTGTAAAGTAGTTTTTTGTAAACAAATTGTTAACATTCACAGTTTTAACTTCCTGAGCCTTAAACTGTTTGTGACAACACTTACACTGCTTGAAGCCATTGCACATGCCGCCACCATAGGATGAAGGTCTCCTATTGGTGCGGGAAGGAAAGAACGAAAAAGTCCTGCAGCCAGAGGAATAAGTATTATATTATAAAAAAATGCCCAGAAAAGATTTTGTTTTATAATACTCATTGTAGATTTACTCAATACTATGGCCTGAGGAACAGAGCGTAAATCTCCTCTCATAAGTGTAATGTCTGCCGTTTCCATAGCCACATCCGTTCCTGTTCCCATAGCTATTCCCACATCTGATTGAGCCAGAGCAGGAGCGTCATTTATCCCGTCTCCTACCATGCCGACTGTACCTTCTTTTTGAAGTTTTTTAATTTCCTCTGCCTTATTTCCGGGAAGTACTCCGGCAATTATATTGTTGATATGAAGGTATTCTCCTGTAAATTCAGCTGAAGACCGGCTGTCACCTGTTATCATTACAGTTTTTATATTAAGGCTATGTATGCTGTCTATTGCTTCTTTAGAACCTTCTTTAACAGTATCGGATAATGCAACGATTCCTGCAGGGTTGCCATCAACGGAGATGTATATGATTGTTCCCCCTTTTGTCTGTAATGAACAAATATCTTTTGTAAGCTCATCAAAATTAATATGTTCTTCTTTCATAAATGTAACTGTACCTGCTAAAATGTTCCTGCCTTCTACGACAGATCTTATACCTTTCCCCGGTATTGCTTCAAACTTATCGGGTACGGAGAGGGCGAGAGATTTTTTCTTACCTTCTTCTGTTATTGCCTTACCGAGCGGATGTTCGCTGCCTTTTTCAGCGGAGGCAACAAGCCTTAACAGTTCTTCCCGGTTATCAATCCATTTTTTATTAACCACAACGTCCGTTACCACCGGTTTCCCCTCTGTAATAGTTCCTGTTTTATCCAGTACTATTGTTTTCAGTTTATGGGCTTTTTCCAGGGCTTCACTGTTTCTGAAGAATATACCGTATTCTGCACCTTTCCCGGTGCCGACTATGATGGCAGCAGGAGTGGCAAGACCAAGGGCACACGGACAGGCAATTACCAGCACAGCCACCATTCTGATCATTGCATATGTAAAACCTGCACCGGCAATAAACCACCAGGTAAATAAAGTAATCATGGCAGTGACGAGCACAAAAGGCACGAAAATACCTGATACTTTATCGGCCATCCTCTGTATTGGCGCTTTACTTCCCTGGGCATGGTGCACCATCTGTATGATCTGTGCCAGAAGCGTTTCTTTACCAACCCTTGTAGCTTTTATTTTCAACAATCCCTGTTTGTTTATGGTAGAGCCCGTAATTTCATCACCGGCCTTTTTATCTGCAGGAATAGTTTCACCTGTGATCATACTTTCGTCTACCGAGGAAAAACCTTCCAGAACGACACCGTCTACAGGAATTTTTTCTCCCGGTCTTACAATAAGGGTATCATTTATTTTAACATCTTCTACCGGTATGTCTATTTCCTGGCCGTTCTGTAGAATTTTTGCTGTTTTCGCCTGTAATCCTATGAGGTTTTTTATGGCATCACCTGTCCGGGCTTTAGCTCTGTTTTCAAGCATTTTGCCGAGTTGTATCATTGTTATAATAACAGCCCCTGTTTCAAAGTATATATGATGATCAGAAATAGTTTTCCCTGCTGTCAATAACATAGTAACATAAAAACTGTAAAAGAAGGCTGTGAGAGTTCCTGCCGAAACAAGGACATCCATGCCGGCAGAGCCGTTTTTTATAGATTTCCAGGCACCTTTATAAAAATCAAGACCTGTATAAAATTGAACAGGTAAAGCAAGAAACATCATAATCCATAGGACTGGAAGGCTATAAGCAAGGGTCCCCATAAATCCTATGTCTTTTGCCATGGACAATAAAAAAAGAGGTAAAGAAAAAGAAAGGCTTATGAGAAATTTTTTCATATCTGTCCGGTCGGGCCTGTCTGTATCTTCTGCCGTCGTAATCTCACCGGCACTAAATCCTGCATGTTCTATTGAAGATATAATGGTTTCTTTTGTTGTAACAGTTGGGATATATTCTACTGTAGCTTTCCCTGACGCAAAATTTACGCAGCCACTTATGACGCCAGGAATTTTATTGTTGAGAATTCTTTCAAGACTGGCAGAACAACCTGTGCATTTCATACCTTTAATGGTTAATTCTATTTTACTGACCGGCACGCTATATCCCATGTCTTTGATTTTTTCTATAATGTCTCTTTCATCTGTGGAAGAAGAATCAAAAGTGAAAGAGCCTTCTTCTCTTGCATAATTTATACTGGCTTCCATTATGCCCGGAAGTTTTTTCAGGTTTTTTTCTATAGTATTTACACATCCGGCACAGTGCATACCCGTGATAGGAAGTGTAATTTGTTTTTTATTCATAATTATTTCCTCCGGTTTCTGAAAAGGAGTGAAAAGAGCAGGATATTACTCATTATTTACCACTCACTTCTCCTTACCGAGGTGAGCATAAATAATACATGAGTGCTTTCGTCACGCGTTACGCGTTACGGGAGGAAGACTTTTATTACATGCTTATGCTCAGGTCA
>JAKPQU010000289.1 GCA_029555925.1 Bacillota bacterium | reverse complement strand
TAAAAGACACCCTCCCTTAATCCCTCCCTCAAGGGAGGGAAATAAGACGTTATTCCATAAGGGTAATATTAATTTATAAAATCTTTTTTCTTAACTTAATGACATTGCGCGTAACGCGTGACGGGTTTAATCCCTGTGCATCACGAGGTCATTATTTATAGATAGTTATGAAACTGACTATAAATCAGAATTATAATTTTTAACCTGATCTTTGTCAATTAAAAATTAAATCTACCGTTTTGAACCGGTAGATTTTTACGACTGTAACTATAATATGTTTTTTACGAGTTGAGTGCTATAAATTTTTTTCTTGCTTCATCATTGTCATTTCCTGCTTTACTGAGAATTTTTAAAAATTCATCTGCAGCTCTCTTCAGGGTTTTATCATAAAGACCGCAGAATACTCCCTCTATAGCTGAAGGCCTGGAGGGAGATAAATGCGGAGTTGCGTCGTGCATCCTGTATTATTTTCTTAATTTACCGAAATATTCCTTCAATGATTTTTCCAGGGGGCTATAATATTGTTTTGCTTCTTCGCTGTAGATGCCATTATTTATATAACCGGGAGAGGTGACTATAATATATTTACCGGTTTCATCGTAATATACAGGAATGTTCCAGGAATAAAGGGCTTCTTTTTTTATTATGCTTTTAATCTTTTCCTTTTCAGAAATATCATAAAAATAGAGTTTTAGAGAGGGATTAAATGTTCTGTTATGAACCTTAAACTCTACTGTTCTGTTGACAAATTCTGCTATTGCCAGAGGAACCCACAGACCATGAGGTCTTTCCATTTTTTCCAGTTCTTCAGTCAGAACCGTACATGTCCAGCCGGCAGGAATAGTTATACCTGTTATTTCAGATGAAATTTTTGCGTCCACTCTGATTGCCTCCTCAATAAGTATGAAACATAAAAAACATGACAGTATTTTTATTGATCTGTGGCAGAAGTCTACAATTCCTCTTCCGGCACGATAACTTACGATCATTTTACCTGTCCTTCTTTTTCAGGAATCCCTTTAATTCCGTCTTTTCCCTTTAAAACAAGTGAATTATCGGCCATATTCAATACTACCGTATTACCCGACGATTCACCGATAGACTGTATCAATCTTAACTGTATCAGGGAAGGATTTTCTTCCACCATTTTTGCCGCATTCAAAAGATTTCTGAGAGCTGCTGTTTCTCCTCTTACTTTTTCAAGTGCCGGCCTTCAAGTCGGGATTGTCTGATAATAGGAGTCGAACCTATCAACCATCAGCGGGAAGGCAACATGGATAAACTGACCGGAGATTCCAGAAAGTCTCCTTCCTTTTCCCGGTAATATTATATCATATTTTTTTTAAAATAAAAAAAGCCCTGAATTGTAAAAAAAATCAGGGCTTTTATAATAATTATTACTTTGTTTCAGAATCCTTTTCAGTTTCTTTACCGGATGAGGTATTGGGATCGTCAGTTGCGGCAGGAACAGTATTGGGATCTGCCATATAAATGAGTATGAGGTCATCATGTAACAGGGGGCCTATTTCACTGGCTTTTATCACATTCAGTGCCTTCTCGTCTATTTCTTTTCCGGTATAAGCGGCACCTGTATAAACAGTCATTTTTTCTTTCCCCGGATTTTCTACAAAGCTTTTTGTTTTTTCATAGTGACTTACAAAAACCCTGAATTTCAGGCCGTTGGATTTTGCTTTATCCAGGTCTATATTATATCCTCCGCCATCATTCTTAACCAGTGATTTCAGATAGGTTTCATACTGTTTCTTTGACATTACGGGATAATAAACGCTGTCTATACTCTTGATATTATTCGGATCATTGGGATCTTTTTCCTTATCGTAAGAATAGGTATACACCATATCATAGTAACTCGGCATACCTGAAATCTGAATATAAGCACCGGGTTCCACGCCTTTTTCATTTACATCGTCGAGAGACATTTTTACAGGGGCTTTGGGTTTACTCCCTTCTTTAAATCCCTCCATAAAGGCATTACAGAGACCGCAGCATCCTGAGAAATAAGCAGAGGAAAAAACTATGAGAAGAACATAGATTAAGGTTTTAACTTTAAACATTATTGCCACTCCCTTTTGTTTTTTTTATTTTCTTATAACATAAAAATTCTTTTTTTTTTTATTTTTTTCCTTTACAAATGACATAATAAAAAAATAGTAAAAAGGATAAAATTTACATGGTAAGAATTACTGAGATGAGCATAAATAATACATATATGCTCTCGTGAAGCGTAACGCGTGACGCGTGACGGGAGGAAAACTTTTATCTCAGGTCAGTAAATAAGGAATGGCAGTTAAATAAATGTCTCAAATATATTAATCGTGACGCGTAACGCGTAACGCGTGACGCGAGGAAAGAGACAATTAATAAATTTTCATTCCTAATTCAACGAGAAGGTCAAGGAGAAAAAGAAAATGAGAAGCAATAAATATAACAGACTTATTCAGGAAAAAAGCCCCTATTTACTTCAGCATGCCGCAAATCCTGTAGACTGGTACCCATGGTGTGACGAAGCTTTTGAGAAGGCAAGAAAGGAAGATAAACCGGTATTCCTGTCTATAGGTTATTCCACATGCCACTGGTGTCATGTAATGGCCCATGAATCATTTGAAGATGAGGAAGTGGCCGCTCTTATGAATGATACTTTCATATCCATTAAAGTAGACAGAGAAGAAAGACCTGATATAGACGGAATTTATATGACAGTCTGTCAGATAATAACCCGTGGAGGCGGGTGGCCTCTTACTATAATTATGACTCATGATAAAAAGCCTTTTTTTGCCGGCACTTACATACCGAAAGAAGATCGTTACGGAAGAGCGGGTATGATGTCACTTATAAATAAAATAAAAAAGCTCTGGAAGGAAAGTCATTATGATATATTAATTACGGCCGAAGATTTTACTGAAACACTTGAGAAACTGGAAGTAAAGGAAAAAGGTGAGAAGCTTGATGAAAAACATCTGAAGAAAACCTATGAACAGCTTGCAGCCCGTTTTGACCACCTGTACGGTGGAATTGGCAGGGCACCCAAATTCCCGACTCCCCATAATCTGCTCTTTCTGCTCCGGTACTGGAAAAGATACGATGAACCAATGGCTCTTGAAATGGTAGAGAAAACCCTTAAATTTATGAGGCTCGGAGGCATTTATGACCATGCCGGTTACGGGTTTCATCGTTATTCAACAGATGACAGATGGTTTTTACCTCATTTTGAAAAAATGCTCTATGACCAGGCTTTACTTGCAATGGCCTATACGGAAGCATTTCAGGCAACAGGGAAAGAGGAATATAAACATACTGCCTGTGAGATTTTTACATATGTCCTTCGTGACATGACTTCTCCTGAAGGAGGATTTTATTCTGCCGAAGATGCGGACAGTGAAGGAGTGGAAGGAAAATTTTATCTCCGGACGGAAGAAGAAATTTTCAGAATACTCGGAAAAGAAGAGGGAGAACTTTTTTGTACTGTATATAATATTACGAAAGACGGAAATTTTAACGAAGAGGTTCCCGGGGGAAATATTCTTTATCTGAAAAAACCTCTTTATGAAACAGCCCTTCATATGAAGATTTCAGAAAAAGATCTCAGGGAGAAACTTGAAAAATCGCGAAAAAAACTCTTTAAAGAAAGAGAAAAAAGAATTCATCCCTTTAAAGATGATAAGATACTGACAGACTGGAACGGTCTCATGATCGCTGCTCTGGCTAAAGGAGCACAGGTTTTTGACAAAGAGGAATATCTTCATGGTGCCATTAAAGCAACAGATTTTATATTCAATCATATGTATAAAGAAGGAAGATTGTTTCATAGATATAGAGACGGAGAAGCAGGTCTGACCGGTAATATAGACGATTATGCTTTTCTTATATGGGCATTGCTTGAACTTTATGAGGCCGGCTTTGATGTTAAATACCTCAAAAGAGCCATTGAACTGAATGAGGTCTTTATTGAACACTTCAGGGATGATAAAGGAGGAGCTTTTTATGTTACCCCTGATGACGGAGAAAAACTCATTGTCCGGCAGAAGGAAATATATGACGGAGCAATTCCTTCAGGCAATTCCGTAACCATGCTTAATCTATTGCGTATCGCACGGATAACCGGAAACACTGATTATGAAAGATACAGTGAAGAAATATGCAGAACCTTTGCAAGGGAAGTAAACCACCTGCCCCTTGCCCATACATATCTTATGATGGGCCTGAATTTCGCCACAGGCCATTCTTCTGAAGTAGTCATAGCAGGAGATATGAAATCTGAAGATACAAAGGATATACTCAGAACTCTGAGGAGTAGCTTTTTGCCTGATAAAATTCTGCTGCTAAAATCTTTGGAACTCTCTCAACTGGCAGGATTTACGAGAGATCTTGCAGAAATAAACAATAAACCAGCTGTTTATGTCTGCACCAATCATACATGTAACATGCCTGTGACGGACAGAAACAGAATGATGGAATTACTTGAGAATAAACAGTAATTTCTGACAAAAGATCCTGCTTACAGATGGGTTCAATTCGCCGGTAAACCCGGAATGGGATGAGGACACTCCCACTACGGCTATAGCCTTATGAGAGGTCTCAGTGATGGCAGGTTAGACGGACATTGCTCACAGAATCTGATGATACTGGGTGGCAATATTCCTTCCCTGTTACCTGTAAGATTGACCGTATATGTTTAGATGAATAAATTTAAGGAGATTTATTTATGTTTTTCCGTTATATAAAAGTGGCTTTTATAACATTGTGCCTCATTATGACACTTATATCCGTAGCCTCATCTCAGGAGATAAAAACCGTAAAAACCGATATAAATGTTGTAAATATAAGCAATATAGATTTTGCAAAAGGTACATGTGATATAAAATTTGAAATATTATTACAATATCCCGATACCAATTTACCGTCCAAACTTTATTACAGAATATTTCAGGATAAGCTCCTCAACAAGTTAACAGAAAAAGAGAAAAAATTTCTCCTGACTTATTATACTCCCGAGGAAAGAGACACATTGACCTATTATGTTCTGAAAAAAGAAAAAGATTATGAGAAAAATAAGAGAAAAATTTACGAAATTATAAGATCTACAGGCTTTTATGAGGAACATTTACCCTTCGGTGTTTTAAATGGCAATATAAAGCTAAAAAAAGATAATAAGTATGATATAGAAAGGATGGAACTGGATAAAGATTATAAAAGAATATATTACAGCATAAATTCAGAACTCCAGTTAGATCTTGAGTTTCAGAAATATCCATGGGATAATCAGGATTTTTCAATAATGTTAATAAGCGATACGGAAGTAATGACTTTCAGTCTTCTTGATAATGAGGTTACTCTGCCTCTGTACTTTAAATATGACTTCTTCAGGGAACGAATTCTGAATAAATTGTCTGAACATGATAAAGAACTTTTGCTGAAATGTTATGAAATGGGTAAAGACAAAAAAGGGTGTGCAAGAAAACTTAATGTAAGTCTTGAAGAACAGAAGAAAATAAAACAAATATTTAAATTACTTAATATTAATATTAGAGTCGAGCATACTGTATCGGTACCGGGATGGATAATAAAAGACGGAGAACCGGAAATAGGCGAAGAAGTAATTTTAGGGACAGATTATTCCACTTTTGTATGCCCTATAACCCTGTATCGCAGTTCTTTACTGTCCTTTCTTAAGGTTCTTTTTCCTCTGTTCTGTATGGTTTTAGTTTCTTTTGTCGGCTTATTTATAGAAGCAAACGGAATAGTAAGCAGAATCAGCCTTCTTACCAGTACATTACTTACGGCAGCAATGTTCCATCTGAATGCTACGGCTTCAATTCCACAGTTGAGTTATCTTACCATAGCAGATAAAATTTTTTTATGCAGCTATATAAGTTTTATTTTTAATCTCATCTTAAGCATATTAATGTTAAAATATGATGATAAAAAACATGAAGCAGGCGTAAAAAAAATATACAGGTTTGCCCTTTATTCTGTGCCTGCTCTGACAATCGGGCTTTATCTGATTGTTTTACTGCTGGGTTTTTTCTTCAATTAGGAATCGTGACGCGTTACGCGTAACGCGTCACGCCAGGATACTAACTGTTCTAACAATTTGCCGGATTTGTTTTTCTTGCAGTACCGCAGCAGATAAAAAAGTATCTATCTATGAAACCTGTACCTGGCCGGCTAATGACCGGTCTGTGAAACGGAAGGAATTTAACAGGTCTCTGGAGAAATTATAAAAGTAATATGTTAATGAGAGGAATTATAAATGATAAAGGTATATTCGAGCTTATTAATTCTTTTTTTGTTTTTATTTATATCATCATGTAAACCTACACCTGTCACAACAGTTACACCTGTCCCTGTTTCGTCCCCTTCTCCGTCATCTTCTTCGAATCAAAAACCTCTGATTTTATCATGCATACCATATGCGAGCGAACTAAAACTTACTGAAGGATGGCAGTGCCTGGCAGATTATCTATCTGCTTATATGGGAATACCTGTAAAATTTGAAATGAAAAAAACATATAAACCACTTGTGGACGGACTTAAGTCAGGTGAGATAGATTTTGCCAATACAGGTCCTCTTATATATGTGAAAGCCCACGATATAGCAGGTGCGACACCTCTGGTAAAACCTATCCCTGTTTCAGGTAAAAGTCCTTTTTATCAGAGTTATGTTATTGTCAGAAAAGACAGCGGAATAAAGACTATTTCACAGCTTAAAGGCAAGAAATTTGCCTTTACCGATAAAGAATCCGCATCAGGCTTTCTTATACCTGTTCTTATACTGAGCGAAGCAGGCATAAAGGATTTTAAATTTTTCTCCGATGTGCTCTATACGGGAGATCATGATTCTTCTATCAGTGCCGTTTATAACGGTTATGCAGACGGTGCCGGTGTATCCAATTATTTGTTTGCCAAAGGCACAAATGAACGTCTCGGTGATCTCCTGGTAATAAAAAAATCAGATCCTATTCCTACAGCTCCTATTGTAGTCAGGGCCAATATGCCTCCCGATGTTGTTAAAAAAATAAAAGACGCTTTCCTGAGCATAGATCCTGATAAGAAAGAAAACAGATATTTTCTGGATATAATTCAGGTGAGAAGCTATATTGAAGCCACTGATAAGGAGTATGAGCCTATCAGAAAAGCCGCCAAAGCCATCGAGAAAATGGGCTTCGGAACTGAATAAATGAGGTGCCTTCTATGAATTATAAGACATTATTTTTTTTATTTTTTCTCTTTTGTTTTCTTGTTTGCCCGGGTAAATCAGAAGAAAATGTTTCGGCCTCTCTCAACACGGATCTTCAGGAAAATACTGATTTAATAGACTACATGCTTTCAAAAGAACATCTTACCAGAGGTGATATTCATACATCACGATTTGCAGTAGAAAATCTTCTGAGAAAAAATACTGCCGGTCTTTATACGCCCCACTTCAAACAGTGCTGGGAAGATCCCTTTTATTTCCCGAAATTTACGAAACGGGTCTGCAATGATCTCGGAAAAAACTGGAAAGGTGATAAAGGCATATATAATATTCTTCTTGCTTCCGAAGAAAGAACGGGCTTTGTGTCAGGGAGGCTTGAAAAATATATGCCTGCCATTAAAATTGACCCTGAAAGACCGATAGAGAAAGCTCTTCAGAAACTTTATATATATGTATACGGAAAAGATTTTAAAGAAAGAATTATCTTATGTAACGTCAATGGTAAAGACTGCAGAATAAAAATATATTCATCTTCTTTACCTGTATCAGATACATTTTCTTCTGTTCCTTTAAAGGTTCAGAAACTTATAGCAGAAAATCTCCTTGCCCATTTAACAGCTTATAAATACAGAGACAGAGCGTTCAGAGAAATGGAAAAAGATAAATTTAATCAATTATATTCTATAGGAAGATATCATTTTCTTTCTGATAGAGATAAAGATGATAAGGTTTTTTATGGTATGGTTGAAAAAGAGACAGGAGAAGATTCCATAGAGCTTGAGTATGACATGGCGGGGAAATTTGACTATAATGATATGTACTTCGGCGCGTTGCCCCTTGTTATGAACTTAATAAATATAAAAAAATTTCTCTCTGAGCCGAAAGAAGATTCTTCTAAAGATAGTGAAGGAAAAGAGATACCGGGTAAATCCATAGATATTTCCCATATTTTTATAGAATTTGAAACACCTTTCGGAAGATTTGTCTTTAACGGTTTTTCAGAGGATAACACTTATGATTGTAATCATTACTTTTCCATAATCGATGGAGGCGGCGATGATCTCTATAAAGGGCCTGCCGCAGCTTCTCTTCCCGGACGGCCTTCTTCTGTGTTAATAGACACGTCAGGTAATGATAATTATATTTCCACCAGAGAAGATCCCTGTTCCCAGGGTTCCGGCATGATGGGCTACGGTATTTTAATTGACTGTCAGGGAGATGATAAATACACTTCTTATGATAATTCTCAGGGAAGTGCTTTCTTTGGCGTTGGCCTTCTGTGGGATGAAGGAGGAAATGATTCTTTTTCGGGAAGAAATATGACCCAGGGTGCCGGTGCCTACGGCATTGGAAATCTTGTAAATATCGGCGGCAATGACACTTATTATTGTTTTCAGTGCGGCCAGGCTTTTGGCTATGTCAGAGGTTGCGGCGTTCTTCTTGATACAGAAGGAGATGATATTTATACAGGTGAGACCGGAAAGAATAATCCTGAAAAGAATCTTATAAATCCTGCAGACCTGGGCCATGACAGTAACAGAAACTACAGTTTTGTTCAGGGAGCGGGATGGGGAAGAAGAGGAGATCTTTCTGACGGTCACTCTATGGGTGGAGGAACGGGGATTTTATTAGACATGACGGGAAACGATCATTATGAATGCGGTGTTTACGGCCAGGCTACAGGGTACTGGTACGGCACAGGCATCCTCTATGATGCAAAAGGAGACGATTCTTACGAAGGCAGTTTTTATGTTCAGAGCGGAACAGCCCATATGGGTATGACAGAACTCCTGGATGAAGAAGGAAATGACACTTACAGAGTCTGGAAAGCCATCTCACAGGGAGGAGCCCATGATTTTTCCCTTTCATGGTTTATAGATAAAAAAGGAAATGATAAATACCTCTGTTTTGAAGAAGAAACTGATAAAAATGGACAGACAGTAAAGACATCGGGAGGAGTAATGATTGGTTCTGCCATTACCAATTCCCTTGCTTTTCATATAGACACTGAAGGTGATGATCTTTACGAAACAGTTAACTCCACCACTATGGGATACTGTCTTATGAGATCGGGGCCTGACAGCTACCGGTATGATGAGTGGACCTGCGGTATCATGATAGACAGAGGCGGAAATGATACTTATATAAGAAATATTGACAGAAATATAGAGAAAGATTTACCGTCTGACTGGCCTGTACCTTCAAATAATTCCATGTGGCAGGAAATATGCCGTAACGGAAACAGACAGTTCTCTTTTGGAACAGGACTGGACTGCCAGAAAGGCACAGTAAAAGAAGCAGAATATTAATCTCCTATTTCCAGCAGAGGTTCACCCTTTTTTACTTTATTTTTTGTGATTATTCTTACCGGTTTACCTATAAATATTACAGGAGATATGAGAGATTTCCCTGCCTTTTCAATAGCCCTGATGTTGAAATCTATTAATTCCTGGTTAGTCCTAAAGAGATAGTGGTAAAATTAATATTTACCTATAAACCATAAAATCATTATAATGATGTATAAACATCCATATGGCTCCGATATAGTCCTTTCACCGCCATAACTTGGAAAAACCATTTTTATTCTCCTTCAATATTTTTTTAGGACTACCAGAATTGCCGGGTTTCAGGAAAAAGCCCGGCAATTTTGTTTTATTGACATGTCTGTCACAAAATATTACAAAGTATTACAAAGTTTGACAAATATCCAGTATCTGTAATATTTTCATAACACTTTTTATTTAAAATATAATCACTCTTCATCAAGTTGAAATTATAGAAATTCTCATGTCCCGGTGTTTACCGGTGCCGGATTAAGGAACTTGATGACCGGAAAAACATAGCCTGAAATCTGAAAGGTCAGGAGAGGAGGTGAAGGTTATTTATAGTTAATTTCATAACTTATCAGAAATTAATTACCGGTAACGATTGCGTGACGGAAGGATTATTTCTGAGCTGTTATGAGCTGGACTATAGTTATAATAACAGGAGGTTTTTTTATGAAGTTTAGAATTTCTCTATTCATTTCGTTGTTTATCCTTGGTATATTTCTTTCCCCTTTTATCAGTCCGATGGAAGGAGATATATGTCGGTACGGTGAACCGGGTATATTACTGGCTCAAAGTAGTTCCCCTCCTCCGGGTTGTCCGGGCGAACCGCCGGGTGGTTACGGAAAGATTGCTCCGCCCAATTCAAGTGACAGTTCTTCGAATAATTCAAATAATAACATGGGTATGCCTCCGTCTGACCCGAATGGCGGCGGCGGTATGCCTCCTCCTCCTCCATTTGACCCGAATGGCGGCGGTATGCCTCCTCCTCCTCCATCTGATCCGAATGGCGGCGGCGGTATGCCTCCTCCTCCTCCATCTGATCCGAATGGCGGCGGCGGTATGCCTCCTCCTCCTCCATCTGATCCGAATGGCGGCGGCATACGTCCCCCGTCTTCAGACCCAAACGGTCAGTCCGGTCGGAATGGTCAGTCTAATCAGACCAATCCATTTAATTATAATAACAATTCTAATCAGACCAATCCATTTAATTATAATGGCACTACTAACAAGACTCAGTACCGTAACAGGTAAAAGGGTATCCATAAAAAGCTTCTGACTGGCAGGCTCTGGAGAAGAAAAATTAGTTTTTTCTATAGTATTAGAAATTAACCAGTGGTTAATTTATTGTCTGCAAAACAAATTAAATAAGGCA
>JAKPQU010000288.1 GCA_029555925.1 Bacillota bacterium | reverse complement strand
TTGGAAGCTATAAACATAGCCTTTTTAAAAACACCCTCTCCTTAATCCTCTCCCTCAAGGGAGAGGAAATAAGAGGCAAATCCTTTAAGCAGAAATACAATATTCCTTAACTTAATGACATTGCGCGTAACGCGTGACGGGAGGAAGACTTTTATTACATGCTTATGCTCAGATCAGTAAGTTTTGAAATAAGACTTACGCAAAAAGTAAAGAGAATCCTGTCATTGCGAGCGAAGCGAAGCAATCCCATCATACAACAGAAACCGTTGGGATTGCTTCGTCGCTTCGCTCCTCGCAATTACAAAATGCGTAAGTCCTGTTGAAATAGTTATAATAAACATAATTTATAGGTATAGGAATTTTCATTTTTAATGCCGTAAAATAAAGCTTTAGGTGAAAATTATGTAGAGGCAATTTATCTAAATAATTTATAAAAAATCCTTTCATACAGTAGCAGTTTTAGAAAAAGAATAAAATATTTTATGAGAGGATTTTTCTTTTCTCAGGCGAATGTCCGATGAATTATCCAGTGACCGGAGTGTGAATTTTTTTAATATCCCATTACTGGTCGCTGAAAGTATTCTACAATTAATAATCGTAATGCGTAAAGCGTAATGCCTGATGCGCAGGGATTAAACCCGTCACCCATCACGCGTTACGCGTCACGTTCAATTATTCAGGAGGCTATAATTCATATGGAAAGACGAACCATTCAGGTAGAAGAAAAAGTCCCGTTTTTACAGGGATTGCCTTTAAGTTTTCAACATTTGTTTGCCATGTTCGGCGCTTCCGTTCTCGTGCCTTTTCTTTTCAATCAGGCGGCAAGAACTGCCTCCGGCAATCCTGACCTTGTAATAATTGACCCTGCGCTGGTTTTACTTATGAACGGCATAGGCACTTTGATTTATCTCTTTGTATGCAAAGGTAAAGCTCCTGCTTTTCTGGGATCCAGTTTTGCCTTTATAGGCCCTGCTACTGCAGTGATTTTGAGTTCTCCGGATTACCATGGTAATTTTTCGAAAGCCCTGGGAGGATTTATAGTATCAGGTTTGATCTTTATGACAGTAGCCGGTATTATCGGACGGGCAGGAACTAAATGGATTAATGTACTCCTTCCTCCTGCCGCCATGGGGCCTGTTGTTGCCCTTATAGGCCTTGAACTTGCAAGAACAGCGGCAGATATGTCAGGTCTTTTACCTGACAAATCCGGTGTATACAATAATTATGCCATTATAGTATCTATGTTTACCCTGTCGATGGTTATTTTCGGCTCTATTCTCTTCAGAGGTTTTATGGCTATTATCCCTGTGTTGATCGCTGTTTTGTCAGGATACGGACTTTCTGCCATATTAAATATATACATGCCGGGACTTGTTAGTTATTCTGCCATAACAGAGAAAAGCTGGCTCGTTATTCCGAAAATGAGCCTCCCTGTTTTTGATGTAAATGCCATACTCATAATAATTCCTGCTGCCCTTGTCGTAATGTCGGAACATATAGGACATCTTTTTGTAACCGGTCAGATTGTAGGAAGAGATCTTGTAAAGGATCCCGGCCTTCACAGGTCCATGTTCAGTGACGGAATATCAACTGCTTTATCAGGATGTACCGGTTCCGTTCCTACCACTACTTACGGGGAAAATATGGGGGTAATGGCCATTACAGGGGTTTACAGCGTATGGGTTATAGGAGGGGCGGCAGTTATTTCGATTATTATGGCTTTCTTCGGTAAACTTTCCGGTGCCATTTCAAGTATTCCCATTCCGGTTATGGGGGGAGTAAGTTTACTTTTATTCGGCGTAATCGCCGCATCAGGTATAAGAATGCTTGTAGAAGCTCATGTAGATTACAGTAAAACAAGAAATCTGACCCTTACTGCCATAGTATTTATTGCCGGTATAAGCGGGGTAACCATTAAAATCGGAGAAGTCGGTCTTACAGGTATGGCTCTCGCCACTGTTACAGGTATGATATTGAGCCTCATATTTTATGTTCTTGATAAATTACATCTGACAAATGAAGTCGAAAAAAAATAAAAATTATACACAGGGAAAAAATATATGGCAGATAGTTAACTGAAACACCAGGGTAAGATAGCTAAATCTATTTTTTATCTTTTGTTTCCTGTCCGAGATGTTTTTGCATCAGACGTAAATAGAAATACTCCTGCATCATTCGATCATCAGGAAATTCATTCATTGCTTTTTCCCATAACATCTGTTTTGTTTCATCTGACAGTACTTTATCTACAGGGTTATTACTTATTTCTTTAAGTTTCATAAGTAAAAATCTCCTCTTTAAGTCATCGCAGTTATTCTCCCTTTCTCCCGGCAAAGTAACCGGCTTTCATATTATAACATAAAAGATGTCATGATTAAATAGGATGAAAAAAATTATTTTAAGTGTACACGATTTATTTTATCGAAAGGTGAGCCGTGAAGGATGATCCCTCTGTTACCGAGGTGAGCATAAATAATACATAACTGCTCTCATGACGTGTAACGCGTGATGGGAGAAAGACCTTTATTACATGCCTATACTCCGGTCAATAACTCTTCACACTTCACCCATGGCAGATGATTTAAATCTACATTTCCTCCCGATAATATTATACCCACTTTTTTACCTTTAATATCTACTTTTTTCTCCATTATAGCGGCAAAAGGTACCGATGATGATGGCTCTACAATGATTTTCATTCTTTCCCATATTAGTTTCATTGATGAAATAATGGATACTTCACTGACTGTAACTATATTATGAACATGCTGTTTTATTATACGGAACGTGTTTTCTCCAAGGGATGTAAGAAGACCGTCTGCAACAGACAGAGGGGGATTGGGAGGATAGATTACGGAATCTCGAAATGAGCGGAAAGCGTCATCTGCAAGGGCAGGTTCTGTTCCTGTTACTGTCGTAGAAGGTGACAAATAGTAAGTGCATAAGGCAGTGCCGCTTAAAAGACCTCCTCCTCCTACAGGAGTCATAATGATATCCAGCCTGCCGGTTTCTTCTAAAAATTCAAGTGCTGCCGTGGCCTGTCCTTCTATGACTTTCATATTATTATAGGGATGAATAAATACTGCTCCTGTATCTTCTATGACTTTTTCCAATATTTTTTCTCTGTCTGCCAGTGTGGGTTTACATAAAATAACATGTGCTCCGTAGTTTTTTACTGCTTCTATTTTGACTTTTTTAGAGTTTTCCGGCATTACTACCCATGCAGGTATTCCTCTGTTTCTGGCGGCAAGGGCAAGGGCCTGGGCATGGTTGCCTGATGAATGGGTTGCGACTCCCCGTTTTACTACTTCTTCTGATAGGGAAAAAACAGCATTTGTTGCCCCTCTGATTTTAAAAGCGCCGATTTTTTGAAAATTTTCACATTTAAAATAAATTTCTCCTCCGAACATGTCATTGAAGGTTTTACATGTAAGGACGGGGGTTTTATGAATAAAGGGTTTTATTCTTTTTGCTCCTTCTTTAATAGAATTGAGAGCAGGTATGATAAAAGTTTCCATTAAAATGTACCTCCGGTTACTACTGACCTGAGCATAGGCATGTAATAAAAGTCTCTTTCTCCCGTCACGCGTTACGCGTTACGCGTCACGAGAGCAAATATGTATTATTTATGCTTACCACAGTAAATTATCTGTTGCCATACTTAAATACCACCTGAACGATGAAAATCCTTTTATTGCAAAATTACGCATTTGCGAATAAAGTGTTTGACAAAGAATTGACGGGAATTTATAATAAGTTACGGGGTGATAAAATTGGACAAAAAAGAAGTAATTATAAAGAAATATACAAACAGAAGGCTTTATAATACGGAAGAAAGCAGGTATGTGAAACTTGACGAGATAGCCTCCATCATTCGTAGCGGCTGTGATATAAAGGTTATAGACAGCAGTACCGATGAAGATATAACAAAACAGATACTGGCCCAGATAATACTTGAAGAAGAAAAAAATAAGAAAGATTTGCTCCCTTCATCTCTTCTGTATCAGATAATTAGATCCAATCAGGAATTTACAAAGGATTTTTTTGAGAATTATCTCACAATGGCCATGGAATCCTATTTTTCTTACAGGAATGTTATGGAAAAAAGATTGAAAGAAATGACTGATATAAGTAAACTGCCTTTTGAAATGGGAGATATTTTTATGAAATCCTTTGGTTTCATGGGAGGCAGTAATAAGGACAGTAAATAATTGTGAGCAGTCGGCAGTTAGCTATCAGTTAAAGATTACAAAGCGGTTTTTGCGAATGAAAAATATTGTAAACTTTATAAATTCATTCACAGTTGATTTTGTTAAAATTATGAAGAAATATCCTGTATTGTTATTGTTTAATCTATTAATATGTGTTAATATTGTGAAGCTAAATAGATTGTAAAGTTAACAATTTATTAACATAAACTTCTTTGATATCAGATATATTTATGATATATTATTATTCGGCTAGATATTTCGTCTATATCCTCGCGTCACGCGTCACGATATAGAAAAATGAGGTGATTGAATTGAAGATAGATGGGGCAGATAAAGCATTTATTCAGTATTTTACAAAAGCCAGAAGCGGGGAAGTAAAAGAGCAAACCGGCGATAAGATTGATCTGGGCAATGTAAAGGGAGATAACTTTGTAGCCGACCTTATTCATATGAAACAGATGGCTGCAAATTCTGTGATAAAATCTTTGACTATGCCTTCTTCCCATGGTGTAATGGTGAGAAATGAAACGCCTGTAGTCATAGTTCATGGTACAGGTTTCGGAAAAGAAACTATTTCAGCCTATGAAGATGCTGCTCTTCAGACAGGACATCCTGCGGAACTGACTACCTATACTACAATTAAAGAAGGAGAGCCTCTTCAGAAGTCAGGTCAGCTGGTATCTGAAAATATAAATAATTCCAGGATGGAAATTTCGAAAAAACATCTGGCCGATTTATCTTCCATTAAAAATGATCCGGAAGCTCTGAAGGAGTATTTCGGAATGGATGATTTTTACGGCACTCATGACGAAAGGATAGACAGATTGGCTTCTCTTATATCCGGTGTTATTGATAAAATGGAAGCTCTCTTTAAAACAGATAAAGATACATTACTTAAGACATTCAGCGGGAAAACAAAAGAGATAGAGAAATCCCTTGCGGAACAGGTGAAGCATGCTGGATACACTGATAAGAAAGTTGCTGCAAAAGTGGCTGAAGAAATAATGGATGTTATTGCTCCAAAGGCAGTTCTTGTAGGTCACAGTATGGGTGGTTTTGTATCCTACAGTCTTGCTCTTAACCCGAAAGAAAAAGCAGGGGATAAGAGTGATTTTACATATGACGGGGCAAACGGGATTTCTACGGTAATAACCCTTTCATCTCCCGTAGGAAAGGGAATAAATAAAACCCTTCCTAAAGGCCTTGCCAATCTTACCTATGATCTTGTTGAGAAAAATATTCTTGATCCTATGGAAACATTCCCAGGTATGCAATTTTCTATGGTAAATCCTTTCTTTAATGTATGGTATAGCTGCAACAAGGCACTTATGAAAGAGATGTATAAAGATGTTTCTTTGATGAGTACCTATTGCACCAATCCGATTATACACCTTATGAAACCCGGTTTCGAACAGATTACCGAAGGTTCTGACTTTATAAAGAAATATGTAGACGGTAAAAAGGTGCCTGACGGAATAACAGTTATTGCAGTTTCTAACAGGGAAGACGGAGTTTCTGAACAGGAACGTTCCAGGGTTGATGAAAGACAGCCCAATGCCCATAATCTGGATGCAGAAGTAACAATAAAACCGGAAGACCTGAAAGACCCGAGGACTACCAGGTCAACAATGGCTCATCTGAAGATGTCTAAATATCCCTTTGAACATGGAGAAGAATTCAGAAAAGAAGTAATGGAAGATCCGAAACATATAATCAGAATTCTTGATCCGAGTAATTATGATGGTGTCAGATGGAAGTGTCTTTCAGTATTAAAAGAGGATTTAGAGAAAGACCCGGCTATGTTCCGGAAGGCTGATTTTAAACCTGTACTTGAAAAAATAAGATCTGTGGCATCAGAGGAGATTCCTTTTGCAGATTCTCCTTCATGTGTGGCCAGGGAAATACTCGATAAACTTGGATAATTAAATATGTTTGATTTTATAAAAAGGTTATTTTCTCCCGATCCGAAAGATTTATATCGTATGGGAGAAGTTTTTATTTTAAGAGGAGATTATAACGGTGCCCTCAGGTGTTATGATCAAATTCTGGAACTTGAACCTGCCAATATATTTATATTGAAGAAAAAGAGTTCTCTCCTCTTTTCCCTGGGTATGTATAAAGAAGTGCTTGATACTATTGACGTGCTTCTGAATATTGATCCGGAGGATATAGATGGTCTTAACGGAAAAGCATTAACCATGGCAAGACAGGAAAAATATGAAGAATCTATCAGTTTCTACGATAAAGTACTTGTCCTGAAGCCCGGTAACATTGAAGCCCTTATCGGTAAGGCTTTTTCTCTATATTCATGGGGAAAATACGGCGAAGTTATAACATGTACAGATCAGATTCTGGTTATAGATGCAGGTAATTCAAATACCTGGACTACAAGAGCTATGGCCCTTGCTGCTCTCTGCAGGCTTGATGAAGCAATTGACTGTTATGATAAAGCTCTGGCTATTGAACCGAACCATATAGATGCATGGACAGGAAAAGGCATGGCTCTGTCTGCTCAGGGAAAATATGAAGAAGGAGTTAACTGCCAGCGTAAAGCTATTGAATTAACCTCTTCTCTTCTTCCTTCTCTTGACCCTCAGAAAGACACTGTTACCGGAGCGAAAGGTATGTTCGGTTATGATAAAACAAATCCCATTTCTGTGTGCCTCCAGGACGGAGAGCTTGACTATCTTGCCGGACTTCAATGTGAGTGCGGATGTCCCTTTGATTTTCATCGTACAGGTAGTTTCGGCACAGGTCCTGACGGCCATATTATAGACGGATATGAACTTATATGCAGAAGTAAAAAACATCATATAACCCTTTATATGGATATGTACCATGAAGGGCCAAGTTCACTGATCCCTGAAGGCCTTTCCAGAGGAACAGAAAAAGGCTCGGGCCTTCCGTTCTATGTGGATAATTTCCCCTACGGATTGGCCGGTGCTATTAAAGAAGCTGAAAAACTTAAATTCCGTATCAGCTAGGGCGGTATAGTTCTAAGGTCTTTTTAATGGTAGAGTTGATTCCATTCGTAATACCAATTCGCTATCAATTTTAGTATTATAAATCTCCTGGCTTTGCCTGCCTGGCGCTCCTCCGAAAAAAATCTAAACTGGAACGTTTATAACAGTTACAGCTTATATCATGCTACTTTACATTATAATTCAATAAAATATACCTGTGCTGCCGTGATATTTTTTTCTCCGGAGCACCAGGCAGGCAGACTACTAT
>JAKPQU010000287.1 GCA_029555925.1 Bacillota bacterium | reverse complement strand
AACCGGAACAGCAAAAAATTCAGCACGAACAGGTCAAAACAGGTCAGGATATAAAACCGGAACAGCAAAAAATTCAGCACGAACAGGTCAAAACAGGTCAGGATATAAAACCGGAACAGCAAAAAATTCAGCACGAACAGGTCAAAACAGGAGATAAGCCAAAGACTGACGAGCAGACGAAAGTCGAATATAAGAAAGTAGAGACAGAACAGCAGGTAAAAAGAGAGCAAAAGAAAATAATCTCTGAAGAACGGACAAAAAGTGAAGAGAAGAAAATAGAGACAGAACAGCAGGTAAAAAGGGAGCAGAAAAAAATGGAGAAAGAGCCGGTAAAAAGATATGAAGAAATAAAAAGTGAACAGGTGAGAGTAGAAGAAAAACAGGTAAAACCCGGTCAGAATATAAAAACAGAGCATCACGTCAGAACAGAGGAGGTAATAAAAAAGCCGGTACAACAGGCACAGGACATTTCATCACTGGAAACGAAAATTTCAGACTTAACAGGCTCAGAAAAAAAGACAGAGGTCGGAGAAAAAGAAAATATAAATCGGAGTAATGATAAAAAAATAAAAAGCATGATAAAATCAGGAGAAGAATCTACAAAAACTTACATGAAAGAAACTTCTGTAAAAAATAAAGACATGATAGAACAGGGAGAAATAAAAGCAGTCTTTGATAAACTAAAAAAACAGATAATTTCTGACAGACCGGATGCTTTATCATCAATGCCAAGGTCTGACAGACCATCAGGACAGTTAGATGCACTATCAAAGGTAGCTATAAAAACCCTGAAGGAAAATTCGGAATGGAAAGGCATAAAGACGTCCGATTTACTACAGTCTATAGTTACCAATGATATACTGGGCTCATCTAAAGACACAAATATATTCAGAAAAATCGAAGGCATTAAAGACAGTTCTGTAACAGGCTCAATAACTCCTGTGTCCCATAGAGATAAAATTGTTCCTTCAAAGGACGTAACAGATAAAAAGGAGACACATGTTAAAGACATATCCAGAGAAGATAAACCTTTTGTTCAAAACAATTTATTTCAATTCTTAAAAGAAAAAGCTTTTACAATTATTTCAGCCATTCAATTACTTATAGGTAACAGTGATAAAGCTGACAATCAGGTTACTCGCCAGGCAGGTGACAGATTAAATCTTCAGGACAATGTATCTCTTTATGATAAATCCGTATTTGCAGCAAAAGAAGACATTAAAGAAAGAAAGAGGAAAATAATGCCCGATGACATGGAAATGGAACAACTTGCTGCACTGGAGAAGGCAAAAAATGTTACATTAGTTCCCAATGAAATTCATTCCGATAGTAAGCTGCAACTGCTGAGACAGTGCCAGATGTGCCAGACAAAGGTCGGTGTAGATATGGTTTTATGCCCGGCCTGTGCAAAACTGAGAAAAAATCTTTATACAGATTTAAAATTGATGTATAAAACAGATGGAAATAAAAATTATTTTACAGAACCAGGCGGAAATAAAAATTACATTCCGGGACATATATCAGAAGGTAAACATGATCATCTTGAATTAAGTCTCGATGCAATCAATGTATTTTCCAGAGGCGAACTTGAGGAAGTTGCATCAATGAGAAGAGGACAGGTTTTCCCGAAAATGAAAGATGTTCTTGCATTATCAAAGGAAAACAGCATGTACAGAAATAAAGAAATGGCTTTTTAGATTAATTCTGATTTTCGATTAAATCAAATTATTCCGGTATTATAACTTTGTAGATTTTCGGAACTGGCGGCCAGATAGCCAGAACATCAGGCTCTATCATATTCTTCTATAGGAGTAAAGGTATTTGTTGCGCTGAGAATAACCATTTCTTTTCTTTTTATTCTGATTTTCTTTTTCTTTCTATGCTTCCTTAATCTATTTAATAACAGTTTGAGTCTGTAAAATCTGTATGCTATAAAGGCAAAAAGCATAAATATAAGCAGACCCACTGTCATATATAAATATTTAAATTCCAGCTTGAAAGAAAAATATCTTTTGAGATTTATTAATGTATTCCCAGAAGAGAGATTTTTCTGATAAAGGAGATTATATTTAGGAATAGCCGATGGTTTAAGTGCTACATCATATTTATTATCATCTCTCTCTATACAGATAATATTACCTTCCCCGGCAGATTTCTGCAATTCTTTCTTTACAGAAGCACGTTCATTATCTGCAAGCTTTGAACCATCAATCTGAAAAGCTGCGCCATAAATAAATGGTGAATCCGCAGGAAGTAAAGGATTTTCCACTGAAATTTTTTTCTGTTCCTCAGAGGTTCTCACCAGTTCAGACAGAGGAAGAGTAAAATTACGTCCCAGTTCTAATTTTAAATCTCTGTTGAATTCTACTAAAAGCTCTGCAGTCTCAGGTCTCAGAGAAAAATATTCTTCAGTTTTATTTGCCGGTAAAGAGAAGTCTTTACTCATATCTGTAAGAGAAATGAGATTCTTAGAAGAGAGGCCATCTTTCAGTGATTGATTGTTTTTAAAAGATGAAAACCTGGTAGCATGTGAACCATAAGAAGAAGAGAATTCATATTCCCTGCATATATTATAAAATATAGAGGCATATTTCTTTTCATAATCAGGATGAATGCAGGCATGTAAACAGGAATTTGAAGCTTCATCAATAAAAAAAATCTCTCCTTTTTTATGAAGCTCTCTGAGTATTGCAACAAGGGTATCTATCTTTTTTATATCATTATGCATATATACAGGATGAACTGTAATATCAAAGGTAGTACCATTTGTATGAGTCGATCTGCCAAGGTCAGCCCAGTTATTATATTGAGACAGTATATTCTGATATTCAAGAGTTCTGAGAAGTCCGCTTATACATATCTGAGCGTTACGGTCATGAAGACGTAATTTATATTCTTTTGCTACAAAAAGGAGAAGACCAAGAGTTCCCGGTTTTGCAGACCAGTAGTAAGAGGCATTTTTAGAGTCAATTTCTCCTACGCCTTTATTTACGATATTAAGCTGTTCAAAAAACTTCGGTACATGAACAAGTCTGCCATTTGAAAGATCTTCTTTAACATCACTCAGATCTTTATATGACTTCAAATACTGATACCATATTAACTCGGCTCTGGGAGGTTTATTCCCGCCATCAGGTGAAGCGTAACAGATAGAAGCTACTTTAGTGTAGAGACAAATTACTAAAAAAGTGATAAATAATATAAAAGGAAAATCTTCAAATCTTCTATTAAATTTCAAATGATTTTTAATTAAAACAAATTTATTAATCAACCTGCACTCTCCAAGATATATTGTATAAGTTAATTTTACATATTTCTATTTACTCCTGCTGAATTTTACAGATTTTCTATAAAATTTTATAAAATTCATGTAAGCGTTCAGCATTTAGCTATCATCTACCGGCTAAAACTACAAAAAACAGATTGTTTGACTTTTACCTGTGAATAAAGTAGAATATTTTATTCTAAAAATAAAGTAAGCGTTCAGCATTTAGCTATCAGCTATCAGCTACAACTTACAAATACTAACTACCGTAACAGGTAAAATGGTATCCGTAAAAAGCTTTTGCCTGGCGGGCTCTGGAGAAGAAAAATTAGTTTTTTCTATAGTATTAAAAATTAAATAAGGAATGGCAGTTAAATAAATGTCTCAAATATATTAATCGTGACGCGTAACGCGTAACGCGTCACGCGAGGAAAGAGACAATTAATAAATTTTCATTCCTAAGTACCGTAACAGGTAAAAGGGTATCCATAAAAAGCTTCTGACTGGCAGGCTCTGGAGAAGAAAAATTAGTTTTTTCTATAGTATTAGAAATTAACCAGTGGTTAATTTATTGTCTGCAAAACAAATTAAATAAGGCA
>JAKPQU010000286.1 GCA_029555925.1 Bacillota bacterium | reverse complement strand
TGCCTTATTTAATTTGTTTTGCAGACAATAAATTAACCACTGGTTAATTTCTAATACTATAGAAAAAACTAATTTTTCTTCTCCAGAGCCTGCCAGTCAGAAGCTTTTTATGGATACCCTTTTACCTGTTACGGTACTTAGTACTGATAGCGGTAAATTCGGCATCAGTTAAAATTGGGTGATAGGTGATGGATTTAATATTCTTAAACCGACACCCGGCACCGGCCCCACCAGAGCAATAATCAGATGTCTATTTTTATAGAGATTTTTCACAAAAGGTTTGACACCATTATTTTGGTCCGCATATATCTTCCAGTCTGTTTTCCAGTATTCTTACGGTCCATATCTTCCATGTTTTATCAAGACTGCAGCTATAAAGCTCTTTACCGCTTGAGGAAAACCTGACACTTATGACCTGATCATCATGGCCACGAAAGATAAGAGGAACTGTATTTTTCTTCCTGTTCCAGAAATAAATGGCTCCTGTCTCGGAAGCTGCTGCAATAAGATTTCCTTCCGGATCTATAGAAATACTGTGTAATGTTCCTGTTAATTTGTTTTCCCATGTTACTTTACCGGAAGACACTTCAAGGATTTTTATATAACCGGCAAAATCCCTTACAAATATTTCTTTATTCCCTTTTATAAAATAAGCAAATGTTCCTTCTTTAAAATTTTTATATTCATGCTCAAGAGCATATTTCTGCCTTATATCCCATAACCTGACAGTACGGTCATAACTTCCTGTGAGAAGATATTTACTGTCAGAAGAATAAAAAACAGTGGAAACATATCCGCCGTGGGCTTTAAAAGATTTAACTACTTCCCAGGTAACAGTTGAGTAAACCTGAACTGTTCCGTCAAAACATCCGAAGGCTATCTCAGGGTTAGAGGGATTTACTGCCATAGATAAAACCCTGGAACCCATCTGGAGTGTTTTAAAAAGACTGTAATCCTTTGAAGAATATATAGACAGGGCGGGAGTAAAATCTGATACAAGAATCCATTTCCCATCGGAGCTGAAGATTGTGCAATCAATAAAATCCTCTGTTTTTAGAGAAGTAATTTCCTCTCCAGTTTTAACATTCCATATTCTTACTGCTTTTTCATCTTCACTGGTCGTAGCAAGTCTGTTTCCATCAGGACTCAATTCAATTTTATAAAAACCGGTATTCCCTTTTATTTCTTTAAATGGCTTGATTACAATAGCAGATTCTTTTATCTTCTCCTTATCAACATATTCCTTATAACTTCCGATATAAGCCATGATAATTCCAATTGCTTCTTTTCTCATATTTTTTTCCAGATTAGAAGAAACTACTCTGTTAACTGTAAGATAAATGTTTCCCCATTCTGACTCGGAAGACAATAAACTCTGAGATTTCACAAGAGAAGCAATTAATTGAACAGTAAAATTCTCTGGTTTTTGTAATGCAGCCCTTTTCACAAGAGTCAGTGGAGCTGATGTTTCAACCTCTCCTCCTGTTTCTGCTGCAGGGCTTAAATCAAAATAATCATCAAGTGACAGCATATAGCCAAGACAGAGAAGCTCTTCAGAAGACAGATCACTTATTTTAAGTTTTTCAGGGGTTTTATTCAATTTTTTAGATATTAAATCAATAAAAATTTTACCGTTATGTGTACCGTCTATCTTCCATCCCATAGCATTAATAACAGCAATACGAACGTCCAGAGGTTCATAGGGATCTGTAATAAAAGTAAATATATTTTCATTTAATTCTGCACCCGTTGCGCTTTTCACCTGTTCTATATCGAGATAAACTTTATAAAACTCCGTAGTAGTAAGAGGTGAATCGGCAAGAGCCGGAAGGGACAGGATAAAAATAAAAAACATCAAACACAGGAAACGTTTTTTCATAATATATACCTCCTTAATAATATATGTGGTAGTTATAATCTTAGTGACCGCTCCCACCGCTAAATCCTAACGGATTATAGCGGGGGCTTCTAGAGCTTCCATGCTCAAGGACTCCAGGCCCAAGTCCTTTATATATATAATAAAAAATTTTCTTAAATCCAGAAAATAATATTAAGTGTCTTTTCTTACTATGGTAAAGAGTTATCAGTATGGTTATTCATCATTCACAAAATTCCCTTTATATTCAATAAATCCTGCTTTTCTAACGGGATATATTTATAGTTAGGAATGAAAATTTATTAATTGTCTCTTTCCTCGCGTCACGCGTTACGCGTTACGCGTCACGATTAATATATTTGAGACATTTATTTAACTGCCATTCCTTAGTACCGTAACAGGTAAAATGGTATCCGTAAAAAGCTTCTGCCTGGCGGGCTCTGGAGAAGAAAAATTAGTTTTTTATATAGAATTAAAAATTAAATAAGGGCTAATTTATTGTCTGTAAAACAAATTAAATAAGGCA
>JAKPQU010000627.1 GCA_029555925.1 Bacillota bacterium | reverse complement strand
TGGGAAAAGATTTTTTACATGACATAGTGGAGAAATTTTCTGCACACAGTATAAGGGAATTTTATCTTGAAGTCAGAAAGGATAATCGTGCTGTTAATTTTTATAGAAGAGCCGGTTTTCTCAATAGAGGTTCAAAATATTATATGATATTTACGAGAGACAATGATAAAATAATCAGTGAAGAACATGAAGGGTTCAGATACTGGATCCCTTCTCAGGATACACACAGATTAAATGAATTTATCCAACAATCCTCTCTTATGTCAGAGTGTTTAATACCAAGATTCCCTGAATATAATTACATAGAACATTATATGGATAATCTCATGTTAAAATATAAAAGAGAAAAACTGGATGTATATATATTAGAGATAGATAATGTTATTAAAGCTTTTTCGGTAATTTATTATTACTTCAATCATAATAAGGCTCTTCTGGACATAGTATTTAACGTGGGAACTCCATTGATTTTACTTGAACAATTTTTTAAGCTGGTTCTGAACGGGATGAAAGCAAATGTAAATGTTATATTTTCTTTCAGTGATAAACAGAAAATACCTGTTTCGTTACTGGAAGAGCTGGGAGGAAAAATATATAGAGAAAATATGTTGATGAAATATGTGATTAATAAATCATAATGGGTAATACTTGAAACAGTGAGTAGTGAATTAATAAAACCTGTTCAACACTTACTAACGGTCACAACGAAAAATGATAACCAGTTCCTCCCGTCACGCGTTACGCGTTACGCGTGACGATTCTCATATAGATAATTTATAAATGATTATGAATTTACCTGTTGCGGTACTTAAGAAAGGAGATATTTATGCTTACCGTATCAGATGTGGAGCATGTGGCACGTCTTGCCTCACTATCACTTACAGAAGAAGAAAAAAAGCTCTTCTGTCAACAGTTAGGTGAAATTCTGGATTTTGCCGGACAACTCAATGAAATCGATACAGAGGGAGTAGAACCTGCATTTCACTCTATTCCTCTGACAAATATATTCAGGGAAGACAGATTACATAAGTCTATGGAGATAGAACTTGCTCTGGCCAATGCCCCTGAGAGAGAAGAGAATTATTTTAAAATACCCAGAATTATCGGTTATGATATCTCTAAATTGATGACCGGTAACTGATTACTGATAACTGAATGTAAGGGGGTTAACTTATTGGAACCATTATACAATTATACATCATATCAATTGAGAGAAAAACTTCTGGCCCGAGAAATTTCTTCTGAAGATATAGTAAAATCTGTTTGTGAAAGAATAGAAGAATATGACAGTAAAACCGGAGCTTTTTTATGGGTTTGTCCGAAAGAAGAGCTTTTAAATAAAGCAAGAGAAGTGGATAAGAAAATTGCTTCAGGTGAAAAAACAGGAAAACTTGCAGGAATCCCTGTCGGGATAAAAGACAATATGTGTGTAAAAGGAATGCCTGCTACATGCGGCTCGAAAATACTGAAAAATTTTGTCCCTCCTTATGATGGCACTGTTATTAGAAAACTCATTGATAACGATGCTATTATTATGGGAAAACTTAACTGTGACGAATTTGCTATGGGTTCATCCAATGAAAATTCTGCTTTTCATCCTGTAAAAAATCCATGGGATTTCAACAGAGTGCCCGGTGGTTCCAGCGGAGGTTCTGCCGCATCTGTAGCTGCTTCAGAGGTTATTATTTCTCTCGGAAGCGATACAGGCGGTTCCATAAGACTTCCCGCATCTTACTGCGGTGTTGTCGGTCTTAAGCCTACTTATGGCAGAGTTTCAAGATATGGTCTTGTAGCTTTTGGTTCTTCCCTGGATCAGATAGGCCCTCTTGCTAAAGATGTAAGAGATGCTTCTATCATGCTGGAAGTAATTTCCGGCTATGATAGTCATGATTCTACTTCTATAAACAGAGAAGTTCCTCTTTATGAAGAACTTATTGAGAAAGATGTAACAGGTCTCAGAGTGGCCTATCCTGCCGAATTAATTGGAGAAGGTATAAATGAAAAGGTAAAGACCAGGTTTTTTGAAGCAATATCTTTATTTGAACATATGGGCGTAACATGCGAAGAAATTTCTCTTCCTCTGTTGAAATACGCTCTTCCTGTATATTATATTATCTCTTCGTCTGAAGCCAGTTCCAATCTTGCCCGTTTTGACGGAGTTCGCTATGGTTACAGGGATTTTGAAGGTAAAGATATTTTTTCTATGTATGAAAAAACAAGAAGTGCTTTCGGCTCGGAAGTTAAAAGAAGAATTATGCTCGGCACCTATGCACTCAGTGCCGGCTATTATGACGCTTATTATTTGAAGGCTCAGAAGGTAAGAACCCTTTTAAAAAGAGATTTTGAAGAAGTTTTTAAAACATTTAATGCCATTATTTCTCCTGTGGCTCCTACCACTGCCTTTCTCATCGGCGAAAAAATAAATAATCCTCTCCAGATGTATCTGACTGATATATGTACGATACCGGTAAATCTGGCAGGTGTACCTTCCTTGTCTGTCCCTGCCGGACTTATAGACGGACTTCCTTTCGGTTTACAGATTACAGGAAACATATTTGATGAAGCTATGATATTAAGACTTGCCTATGGTTTTGAACAGACTTCGGGATATCATATGTTAAAACCGGCTATGGAGGTGAAGTAACATGTCATATCATATAATTATAGGACTTGAAGTTCATGTAGAACTTCTTACTGAAAGTAAAATGTTCTGTTCCTGCAGCACAGAGTTCGGTTCTCCTCCAAATACGAATGTATGTCCGGTGTGCCTCGGACTTCCCGGAGTGCTTCCTGTCATAAACAGAAAAGCTGTCGAGTACCTTCTAAAGGCTGCTATTGCTCTTAACTGTCATATACCTGAAAAATCAAAATTTGACAGAAAGAATTATTTTTATCCCGACATGCCAAAAAATTATCAGATTTCCCAGTATGATTTGCCTCTTTCTGCTAATGGATATCTTGAAATACAATTACAGGGAAATAAAAAGAAAATAGGAATCGAAAGAATTCATCTGGAAGAAGATACGGGGAAATCCATTCATACCGGTAATATTGATAAATCTCTTTATACACTTGAAGATTTTAACAGAGCAGGTGTACCGCTCCTTGAAATTGTGAGCAAACCTGATATGAGAGAGCCGGAAGAAGCCTATGAATATCTTAAAGAGTTAAAAGCCATACTTCTCTGTATCGGAATAAGTGATTGCAAAATGGAAGAAGGATCTCTCAGATGTGATGCAAATGTTTCTGTCAATAAAGAAGGTTTCCCTGAGCTATCAAAGAAAGTAGAAATAAAAAATATGAATTCTTTTAAATCGGTTCAGAAGGCTCTGGCTTACGAGATAAAAAGACAGACAGAACTTCTGGACAGGGGAGAGACTATAAACCAGGAAACAAGAGGATGGATTGAAGATGAAAATAAAACTATTTTTATGAGAGGTAAAGAAATGGCTCATGATTACAGATATTTTCCAGAACCTGACCTTCCCCCTCTGAAGATTGACAGCCTGTGGATAGAAGAATTAAAAAAGACTGTTCCCGAGCTTCCATCTGAGAAAAAAAACAGATATATGAGAGATTATTCTCTTTCAGATTATGAAGCAGATATAATATGCAGGAACATGTCAGGTTTTTTTGAACAGACAGTTGCCATTTATAACAAACCTTCTGTTATCGTCAACTGGCTTACAGGGGACATAGCTAAATATTTAAATGCCGGAAATATTGATATAAATGACACAAAGTTATCTCCCGAACATTTTGTTAAATTTTTAACTCTGATAGATGATAATATAATAAGCGGAAAAATAGGAAAAGAGCTGATAGAGGAAATGCTCGAAACAGGGAAGAGTGCCGGAAAAATTATAGAAGAAAAAGGTCTTATTCAGATAAGTGATATAGACGTTTTACGAAATCTTGTAAAGAAAGTTATTGACGAAAATTCCGATGCTGTTAACGGATATTTGAATGGAAAAACTAAAGTAACGGGATTTCTTGTAGGACAGATTATGAAACTTTCAAAGGGTAAAGCAAATCCGGAATTGACCAATAAGCTACTTTTAGAAGAATTGAATAAATTAATGGAATCGTGATGCGTGATAAAGAAGGTGTTGATTGATTAAATATCTAAAATATGTATTTTTACTTGTATGTTTAATGAGTCCTGTATTTTCTTCCGGCTCTATATCAAAACTGGATATTTATCCGTGGCCTCTAGAACTTTCGGAAGGGGATTCTTTTCTGCTTCAGGCAGTGGGAAGAAATGAAGAAGGTGTAGTTGTGCCGCTTCAGATTGTTTCCTGGTCTGTTGAACCGGAAGAACTGGGGCGTTTTTCTTCCATAAATTCCATTAAAACTACCTTTACGGCAGAAAAGAAAGGGAAAGGTAAATTAACGGTAAAATATGGTGATATTCTCTGTGAGAAAGAGATTATTATTTATGATACTTTTCCGCCTTATAATGATCTGTGGCCCGTAAGAAACAGTGAAAAGTGAGCGGGTGTTTATTTAAACGCCCCGGCATTAAATACGCATCACGCATTACGCATCACGAAATACCCGTGACGCGTTACGCGTCACGACTAAAAAAGGAGTAATATTCTATGAAATCCAAAATAACTAAAAAAATCAGTCTGATTATATGTTTATTACTATTATTCTGCAATATATCTTATGGTCAGGACCAACCCGGGAAGAGAGCTGAAGCGGAATCTCATGTTCAGGCAGGTATAAAATTACAGGAACAGGGGAAATTCGCAGATGCAAAGGAAGAGTATAAAAAATCAATTGAAATAGATCCTTCTTATGTCGAAGGTCATGTTTATCTTGCCAATATTCATTTTCTTATATCACAGCAGGAAATTGTTTCTGCCGTGGATATTCTTGAACATGTTCTGACTATAGATCCCAATAATGCCCTGGCCTATCATCAGCTCGGCCTTATATATTACAGCCAGGGGTATTTTGATGATACTCTGGATTTCTTTTATGCCGCTACAAAATTTGATCCGAATAATCCACAGTTTCATTTTGATCTTGGTATGGCTTACGGAAAAACAAATAAAGTGGAACTTGCAATTACAGAATTGAACACTGCCTATGAACTTGCCCCGAAAGAACACAGGATTTTAGGCGAACTCGGTCTTGCTTATATAGGCACGGGAAATTATAATAAAGCCCTCCAGACTTACCAGAAAGCAGTATCTCTTGCACCTGATATACCTAAATACCATGGTTATCTCGGGTTCTGCTATATGAATAATGACAAACCGGAGCAGGCTATGCTGGAATATCAGAAGGCTATAAAACTGGACCCCAATGCTCCCAATTACTATAATGATCTCGGTTTTATCTATGAAAAACAGGGTAAATATAAATATGCTCTTGAACAGTACCTGAAGGCTTCAGAACTTGCTCAAAATGAACTGTCCTATCTTAGAAACATTGCCATAGTTTATGAAAAACTCAAAGACTATCCGAAATCAGAAGAAACATATCTGAAGATATTAAAATTGTTTCCAAAGTCTTCAGTTGATTATGATAGCCTCGGATATTTATATTATACTCAGAACAGATTTGAAGAAGCCATTACACATATAAAAAAGGCTATAGAACTTAATCCCGATGTGGCTGAATATTATATAGATCTTGGCGGTGCCCTCAGTCAGATAGATAAAATTGATGAGTCCATGAAGTACTTCCAGAAAGCAATAGAATTAAAACCTGATGCGCCTCTTGCATATAATCTGATGGCCAAGTGTTACTGGAAATTATCCAGAAAAAAGGACAGTCTGCAGTATTTTAAGAAAGCTGCGGAGTTAACGAGAGACAGCTCTATATACCTTATAGATTACAGTGAGGCTCTTTTTTACAGTGAAAAACCTGAAGAAGCAGAAAAAATTTTATTAAACGTAGTAGCAAGAGAAAATAATAATGTCTCTGCATGGTGTCTCCTTTATAATATTTATAAATTCCAGCAACGTACGGAAGAAGCGGAACAGGTAAAAAAACATGTTAAAGATCTGGGCTTTGACCTTGAAAAGGTTGAAAAGGGAGGAGAGAAAATAAACCTGATGCCGAAGGAAAAATAGTGAGTCGTCGTGAGTCGTGAATTGTGAAAAGTGAAAAATGAGTGGTGAGCCGTAGGGGCGACTGCCTGTGGTCGTCCGGTACCGGTGAAAACACCCATCACGCATTAAGCATCACGCGTCACGCGTTACAATTATAACGCATCACGCCTGTAAGGAGGACTTTATGTGTATAAACATTTAATTGTTATTCTTTTAATTTTTCTTATTACAGTGAATATGTCTGCAGGAGAAAATATTCACGATTCTGAAATTGATATTATTACAGAAGAAATATTTAATGCTATTGATAAAAATGATATTTCCGAAGTCAAAGAATTACTTGAAGGTAAACCTTATATTATCAATTCAGTGAGAGATATGAGAACACCTCTTCACTGGGCGTGTTTTACAGGTAAGAAAGATATAGTGGAATTACTCCTTTCAAAAGGTGCAGATGTAAATATAAAAGATAATGAAGGTAAAATAGCTTTACACCTGGCAAAAACAAAAGAAATAGCGGAAATGCTTGTGAAAAAAGATTCTTCTGTTAATGCTATAGATATTAACGGGAAAACACCTCTCTTTATAGCATGCCAGTATGGCAGAAAAGACGTAGCAGAGTTTCTTGTAACTAAAGGAGCAGATGTTAATTCACTTGATAATGAAGGAAGATGTCCCTTGCACTGGTGTAAAACAAAAGAAGTTGCCCTGGTGCTTCTGTTACATGGAGCGGAAATAGATATAAGGGACAGTGAAGGACTGACTCCACTTCACTGGTCATCACAGAATGGGTATAAAGATACAACTTCTGTTCTTATTTCTAAAGGTGCTGATATTAACGCCAGAGATAACAATGGCAGAACCCCTCTTTACAGGGCTGTTCAAAACGGAAGGGACAGGGTTGTTATACTGCTTATAAGTGAAGGAGCCATTGTTGATCTTAAAGATAATGAAGGAAGAACACCTTTATTCTGGACAAAATCTAAAGAAATAGCTCTTTTGCTTTTATCTGAAGGAACTGATATCGGTGTCAGGGATATTGAAGGAAAAGGTCCTCTTCATTTTGCCGCTCAGAATGGCTATAAGGATATGGTCGAATTACTTGTTTCAAAGGGGGCCGGTATAAATAACAGGGATAATAACGGCCGTACACCTCTTCATTTTGCTGCCCAGAATGGAAGGGAAGAAGCAGTGATTTCTCTTGTTTCCAGAGGAGCAGACGTGAATATTCAGGATAATGAAGGTAAAACACCTCTGCACTGGGCAAAAACAAAAGCTGTTGCAGAATTACTTTTATCTAAAGGAGCTATTGTCAACAGTAAAGACAGTGATGGCAGAACCCCACTTCATATTGTTTCTCAGACAGGACGTAAAGAAGTAATGAAAATATTAGTTTCAAAGGGAGGGATTGTGAATGTATCTGATAATTACGGGAAAACCCCTCTCTATTATGCTTCTCAGAATGGTAAAAAAGATTGTGTTGAATTACTCCTGTCAGAGGGAGGAGATGTTAATAAGGCAGACAATGACGACAGAACACCACTCCATCTTGCTTCCCAGTGTGGTTCTAAAGATGTGGTTGCATTACTTATAGAAAAAGGAGCCTCTGTGAATTACAGAGATTGTGACGGCAGAACTCCTTTATATATGGTCAGGAAAGAAGAAATAGCGGAATTACTTATATCAAAAGGGGCTGATATAAATAATAAAGATTTTGAAGGAAAGACTCCTTTACACTGGTTTTCTCAGAATGGATGTCCTGAAATAGTCAGACTCCTTCTGTCAGAGGTGGGCAATGCAAACCAGAGAGATAGTCAGGGCAGGACTCCTTTATATCTGGCAAAAACAGGAGAAATAGCACGTATACTTATAGCAAATAAAGCACTTATTAACATTAAAGATAATGAAGGCAGAAGTCCTTTACATGGATTTTCTCAGTATGGTAAAAAAGAAATTGTAGAGTTACTCCTGTCCAGAGGGGCAGATGTAAATTTTAAAAGTAATTCAGGAGAAATACCGCTTCATCTGGCTGCTAAAGACGGGCGTAACGAAGTAGTAGCATTACTTCTAGCAAAAGGTGCGTACGTAAACAGCAAGGATTACAGAGGCCGTACCCCTTTACATGGTGCCTCTTACCATGGCAGAAAAGAAGTTGTTGAGATTCTTCTTTCCAGAGGAGCCATTATCGATGACACAGATAACGACGGTTTTACGGCCCTTCATTTTGCCTGCCAGGAGGGCAGAAAAGACGTAGTAGAAACCCTTCTTTTAAATAGATGTAAAATGGATGTTAGAGCCAGTGAAGGTAAAACACCACTTTACCTGGCAGTACAGCACAGTCAAGAAGATATAGTGGAATTGCTTGTTTCAGAAGGAGCAGATGTTAATGTGAAAGATAATAAAGGTGTACCCCTGTTGAAGCTGGCAGAAAATAAAGGAAATGAAAAAATAATAAAGATTCTTCGCGATGGCGGTGCTGAAGAATAGCACATTTAGAGAATATAATATGTTGTGTGGTAACCTGCTGTAAAAAATTATTTTAACAGAGGTTTACAAAGATTTACGACAGAGCCGAAATTATGTTAGAAACAATAGAATTACTGGAATGGATACTGGAAATAGATTTTGTAAGAACCTATAATTTTTATAATACCTGTCATTTGATAACAGATGATTGTAAATGCACTGACTGTCTTAATTATGTCAGAGCCTGTGCACTTATTCCGGAGGAAATACGGGCTCTCTATATATCCTTTGGTATTGATCCCACTAAAGAAGGGGAAGTCTATAATATGGTTAAAAATGATGATGGAACCTGTCTTTATGGCGGGTTTTATCATATAACAGGCAAAATCATTGAAGGTCCTGACTGTGTTGTCCCTGTTACTGCAGAAGATAATTTACAGGTCAGAACATTTAATCTTCTACCGGTAATCGAAGGCTATAAAATTGGTTTTACACAGAGGGCCAGTCTTGTACCTCCCGGTTTCCCTCTGCCTGTTATTCAAATGGAATTTATGTTTAATATTCCATGGATTCTATAAATTGTTCGGTTTAATTAAAGCAATTTGGTATTATACTATTTAGCTTTAGACATAGTAGTCTGCCTGCCTGGTGTTCCGGAGAAAAAAATATCACGGCAGCACAGGTATATTTTATTGAATTATAATGTAAAGTAGCATGATATAAGC
>JAKPQU010000235.1 GCA_029555925.1 Bacillota bacterium | reverse complement strand
CGAGGCCATTATTTATGAATAAAACTAGCTATAAATAATTTTCATAACTTTATTCAGTCGAAAAGCTCCAGAAGAAAAAATTAATTCGTTCTTCCGTGCTAGTTTACCAAATTACAGAAAAAAAAGCAAATTTTTATGGATCTGACCATAAGTATGTAATAAAGGTCTTTCTCCCGTCATGCATTACACATCACGGCATCAGTATTACTTCTGCTCATCACAGATAAAATTTCTTATAACCAGAAGCAATCCGCTCTTTACTTTTATGGAACAGGGTATATGTAAAATCTCATTACTTATTCCTCTTGTCTCTCCGGCATAAAGAGTATCATTCTTAAGAGGATATTTTAAACCGCATGTAACGATACCTGTTACTTCACCGCTGAAAGGAATAAGAGAAACAACATCGCCGACACTACCGGAGTCGATATACAAATCCTTCCATACAAGATCAATTCTCTGATAACTATCAATAATTACCACAGGAATACCAGTAGTAAAACCTTTATATAATAAATGAACATTTCCGAGAGCGTGATCAAAACGTCTGCCGAGTGCTCCTGTTATAATGATCTCGTCCGGAGAAATATCTCTGGCAACTTCAATTGCAAGTTCCGTATCTGTCTTATCTTTTTCTCTGGGAAACGACAGTACCTTACAGGAAAATTTATCAATATTCCCAGCATAAGAATCCATATCCCCTACTATCAGGTCAGGAGTCACTCCCAGATATTCCGCATTTTTCAATCCTCCGTCTGCACATATTATATAATCATCTTTCGAAAAAAATTTTGAAAAAAATTTTCTCTCCCCTGTTATACCACCTGCCATAATTACAGCCCTTTTAAATTTCAAAATACAAAACTTCCTTTCTGATTTCTCTATTTCTACGCAAAAATAATTTGCAAATTGTTACGGAGTTAACTATAATGTTTTATAGTTAGTTTCATAACAATACATAAATAATGACCTCGTGATGCGTAATGCGTGATGCGCGATTAAACCCGTCATGCCTTACGCGTTAGGCGTCACGACAACTTAAATTCTAATAAGTTATGAAATACACTATAAAAGGATTAATATAAAGAATGTCGAATTTTTGACTTTCTACTTACTGAATTTTAAATCCTTTAGAGATAATTGTCAAAAAATTAGTGAATGGTGGCAAGGGGCGCTTTATTAATAGTCTCTTTCCTCGCGTTACGCGTTACGCGTTACGCGTCACGAATATAATATGGAGTGAGCCAGGGTGTTTTATTAAACGCCCCGGAGTGAAGGGTGTCGTAATATTATGGGGAATTTAAAAATCCTTGGAGGCACGGCAAAAGGTAGAGAGATAAAGAGCTGTAAAGGTCTTCATGTACGTCCTATGCTCGGAAGAATAAAAAAATCATTATTTGATATTATTCAGAATAGAATAAGAGGGGCGGTCTGTCTAGATCTTTTTTCAGGTACTGCAAGTATAGGCATTGAGGCCATCAGTCGCGGTGCATCTCATGTTACTTTTATCGAAAAACATCGCGAAGCAGTACGCATAATAAAAGATAATATAAAATTACTTGAATTTGAGAAACAGAGCAACCTGATAGAAGGTGATGTGTTTAAAGTTCTGAACACAATAGAAGGAACATTTGATATCATATTTCTGGATCCTCCCTTTCCGGAATTACATGTAGAAGAAATAATGGAAATATTATCGGGAAAAGAATTACTTAAAGATACAGGTGTCCTTGTAATACATCACCCTGTATATAAAGATTATTCAGAACAAATAGGGAAACTGAATTGTACAAGAAAAATAAAATATGGCCAAAATTTTCTATCATTTTATACCAGAATTCATGAATGAAATCAAGCATAAAAATTTGTCCTTGCGTAAGGCGTTACGCGTCACGCATCACAATTGTTAATAAAAGGAGGAATGTATCATTACTGTTCACAAAGTATTAGATGCAATTCAAGAAGCCATAAAAAATCAACATAAGATCCCGCTGACCGGTATAATAGTAATCGACAGCGGCAGGCTTCTTGATTTAATAGAAAAAATGCGTACAAACTTGCCGGAAGAAATCAGACAGGCAAAATGGATTACCAAAGAAGGTCAGCAAATAATAGAAAATGCCAGAGAAAAAGCTGACAAACTTGTTTCTGAAGTAAAAGAAAAAACTAATGTCATGATGTCAGAACAGGAATTGAATAAAGATGCACAGACACAGGCCAATGAAATACTGCGCAGAGCCAGAGAAGAAGAGTTAAATATAATAAAAGGTGCAGACGAATATGCAGATGAAATCTTATCGCGCCTGGAAGAAGAAATTAATAAAATTATGGTTATACTTCAAAAATCCAGAATGAAAATAAAAGAAGGTACTGTCGCAGATTATGACATAAACTATGAAAATAAGACGACAGAGGCTGTACATGATAATAAGAAAACCGAAGCTATAAAAGAAGAAGAATACGAAGAAGAAGAATACGAAGAGGAAGAATACGAAGAAGAAAAATAAAAAATAATAAAGATAGCTTCAATTGAAACTATCTTTATCCTGAACTTCGGCATACAATCTATAAAACAAAGAACAAAGTGTTATTCTTTAGTATCATCGTCACCCTGCTCGGCTAAAGCATTATGTAAAGAATTCAGTTGTTCGTCATGATTTTCTTCTTCATCTTTATATTCTTCCTGAATTTCCAGGTAATCTCCGTCATCACTTTTATCCTGAGTTTTTTCTTCTTCTATATGTTTTAACTGATGCCTGTATCCGATAGGAATCGTTTCATCTTCTTTATTTGTCTGCCCATCACCCGTAGAATCCAGTAAATCCTGGATAGAATCTTTTGCCATGTCAAAAGAAGCAATAATTTCAACTAAATTCTCTCTCTCCCCTGTATCCATATAATCTGACATCATAGACATTATTTCTTCTAATTGATCCATTGCTTCCATAATTTGAGGAGGAACAGGTTTTATATCTTCATACTCTAAAAATAAGGGTTCCTGTGATTCTTCACTGATAAATTCAAGTGTATTTAAACCACCTTGCAGTAAAGAGGCAGCCCTTTCAAGATCTATTTTACCGCTTCCTGCCTCAAGTTCAGAAAAACTTCTCATCTTCTGAAGAGCTTCTTTAGCTATGGAAAGGCCTTCATTAATCTGATCCTGGGCTGATTGAAACTGAGACACAAAATTTGAAAATACTTCCAGAGATTTCCCTTCATCTACTTCTCCTAATTCGTCCAGAACCTGCTCTGACATAGTATCCATTACAGATAAATTACGTTCCAGATCTTTTTGGGCCTCATCCAGTATTGTCTGAGAAACTTCCATAATATTATTAAATGCTTCTTCAATTTTCTCCTGAGTGCCTGACATCTGTCTGTCTGCAAGGCTATTACCTATATCTCGAAGCATTTTTATAGGCATATCATATTTATTTACCGCAACTCCCCTGAGTCTTTCTCCACATTTCTCGCAAAAAGGACTTTCATCACTGTTTTCATAATTACAAATATGACAGATCACTCCCACTTTCAGTCACCCCCGTAAAAATTATAGTAGAATAAAGGAAAAGTTCTGCCTTTGCAGAACTTTTCCTTTAAAATTTATAATAAAATTTCTAATAACAGTTTATTATAAGAGACCTGTCTTCTCATTGAATGCATCAATTAAATTATCTATGTCGTCAACCTGATTATGAATTCTATGCCAGTATTCCTGGTCATACCACTGGGCATTTAATTCTTTAAGTTCTCTTGCCTGCTGTTCTATCCAGGTAAAATATTTCAGGTTATGTACACGTTTTTTATCACAATAGTTCATTTCTAATATATGATCAACAGTTAGATTCATTAATTTGGTATAATCAACTGCTGCATCTATCTTTGTATATTTACCATGTTTTTCTTCAAGTTCCTTAACCCTTGTCTGATAAAGTTCCATAGAGTCGGTAAATACAGTCATGACTATATCTTTATGAGTCAGCTCGTAATATTTTGCCATTTTAATGCATCCGACCATATTGCCTATACCTGAAATGCCAAGGAGTTCCAGTTTATTAATAAATTCATCTTTAACTCCCTGTTCCCTTAAATATTCATGTCCTGCCGGTTCATTAAATAATCTGACCATATTCATACATATCTCATCATCGAGGCCCATTACCATATCGGTATTTCTCATATTATGTATCCAGGGAACATGTTTATCTCCAATACCTTCTATTCTGTGGCCTCCAAAACCATTGTATAATAATGTAGGACACTGAAGAGCTTCTCCTACTGCAAGTTTTCCAGACGGATAAAGTTCCTTAAGATAATCAATACATCCTATAGTTCCTGCCGAACCCGTAGTGAGATGGGAACCAAAGAACTGCGAGCCTTCTGCCTTTAATTTATTAAGCACTTCTTCCATGGCATGACCTGTAACATAATAATGCCATAAATGATTCCCCATTTCTTCAAACTGATTGAAGATCATTATATTATCTCCCCTGGTATTTCTGAGTTCCCAGCATTTATCAAATATTTCTTTTACATTACTTTCACATCCCGGAGTGGCAATAACTTCTCCTGCAATCCTGGATAACCACTGAAATCTTTCTTTACTCATTTCTTCAGGTAAAATCGCTATTGAAGTACATCCGAGAAGGGCTGAATCATAGGCACCGCCGCGGCAGTAGTTGCCCGTAGAAGGCCATACTGCTTTCTGGTTTGTAGGGTCAAACTGTCCCGTAACAAGCCTTGGAACAAGGCATCCAAAACTAGCACCAACCTTATGAGCTCCTGTGGGAAACCATTTACCGACCAGTGCAATTATTCTTGCGTCAACACCTGTTATTTCTTTCGGAATTTCGATAAAATTTACATCTCCAAAAAGTCCGCCCGTCGGAACAGGTTCGTTTTTCCATGTAATCCTGAATAAATTATTGGGATTTACATCCCATAATCCTATGGATTTAAGATTGTCTTTAATTCTGGAAGGTATAAGACCGGGATCTCTCATCTGTTTGAATGTAGGTATAATTATATTTTTTTCCCTGGCCCTTTGGACAGCACGTTTAAGCTGTTCCTCATGGATGGATAAATCAATAGTATACATATTATTACCTCCTAAAATTTCAGGGATACTCTTTTGAGTATCCCTGATAAATACTGTCTAAAATTAGAAACTATAATTGCGGGGACTGGATTTGAACCAGCGACCTCCGGGTTATGAGCCCGACGAGCTACCTGACTGCTCCACCCCGCGACGAAGGTTGTAAAATTCTTTACAACCATATCATTATAGCGATAAAAATTCATTGTGTCAATAGTTTTAAAAATTTAATCTAAAGACTGAGAAAAAATAGTCCTGGTCTTGGCAAAATGAACTTCATCATTATCATTTAAAAGCAAACTTACACCTTTCTGAATCTTCTTTCGATTCAAAAATGTTCCGTTAGAGCTACCTATATCTACCAGGAAATACTGTCCCGGAGGCTTCTGAAATATCTCACAGTGTCTTCTTGAAACAATCTGCTCCGAATCGAAAAAGGTCAGGTCAATATCAGGGTATATCTGTGCAAGAGGATCTACTCTTCCGATAGTTATACGCTCATTTAATAGAGAAACTCTTTTGCTGTTACCTTTACTGTCATAAATGATAAGATCGGCATAAACTACCCTGGGTTTTCCCTGCTCATCAACAGGCCCTTCTTCTTTAACCCTTGACTCGCCACAACCGGAACAAAATCTGGATTTACCTCTGTTTTCTCTGCTACACTTGGAACATACCCATAATTCTTCCTCTTCTGCCGGCTCCAGTACTTCTGCTTCTTCCGAAACAGGAGTTTCCTCTGCAGGAGTTTCTGCTACAGGAGTTTCTGCTACAGGAGTTTCCTCTGCAGGAATTTCCTCTGCAGGAGTTTCTGCTACAGGAGTTTCCTCTACAGGAGTTTCCTCTACAGGAGTTTCTGCTACAGGAGTTTCCTCTACAGGCGTTTCTGCTACAGGAGTTTCCTCTACAGGCGTTTCTGCTACAGGAGTTTCCTCTACAGGCGTTTCTGCCGCAGGAGTTTCCTCTACAGGCGTTTCTGCCGCAGGAGTTTCCTCTACAGGCGTTTCTGCCGCAGGGGGTTCCTCTACAGGCGTTTCTGCCGCAGGGGGGGCTGTAGGTTCAGAAGTATCTTCTCCCTGAAATTCTTCACTTACCTGAGTTTCACCGCCGACCTGTTCATCTTTTTCCTTCTTTTTATCTTTTTTCGATTTTCCTCTTTTGGCCATGTCCTTCTGGTTAAAAAAAACCAGAAATCACCTCCTAAAAATAATATATGTTTTGTTAAGCATAATCCTTAATTTTCCATATTATAAATATAAACCCCAGTAAAGTAAGTATTCCAAGTGTTAAAAACACCTGAAGAGTCATTTTATAATAAATAAAAACTCCAAGAAAGAGAAATACAAATAAACCTATGGATAGACATATTGAAATCAATATACTTACATAGCTGGATATAACAGGATCAAAGCCACATCCTTTCCAGAAAATATGAAATATCATAACAGTCAATAAAATTATAGCAACCAGCCCGATACCGAATTCAATAACCCTGTTTATTAACTGTGCAGGGGTTATATATTTTAAAGTACTGACTCCTCTCATAGCAGGAGACATATTACTTACAGTAACATCCACCTCTGAACCTATAGGGTGGGATTTTTTTACTCTATATTTGATCCAGTATTGTTTTTCTAACTGTTTCGAAATAAGCTCATAAATTTCTTTTAATTTTGACGAATCCGGGGCTCTGAAATATCTGCCACCTGTTGTCCTGGCAATGTTCACCAGGGTATTTTCATCAATATCTGTTCCGAGACCTATTGTAAATACAGGTACTCCCTGTCCTGTTATTTTAGTTAAACACTCCTGTAAAGTCAAATTTTTTCCGGAATCCTTACCATCGGTAAGAACAATTACAGCTTTATTGCCTTCCATATCATGGAGTAATCTGACAGACTCTGTTACACCCTGAAATAAAACCGTCCCCCCTTCTGGCGTCAATTTATCGATAGCATTAATTACAGGTGCCCTGTCTTCAGTAACCTCATTAACAGCCAGCCAGTAGTCTGCAAAAACAGAAACTATAACTTTATCATAAGCCTTTAAATTAGAAACAAAAGTTTTCGCCCCATCCTTTGCATCATCTAAAGGCCTCCTCTTTGTACCATCTTCCAGATATATTTCATCACCCATACTTCCGCTTACATCCATAGTTAACATAATGGTAACCGGTTCATTTCTCTGTGAAGCACTTATAACGGAATCTATTTTCTGCTCTACACCATTTTCAGACACGGTAAAATCTTTAATACCAAGAGCCTCTAAAGGATTTCCTTCTCTGTCTGTTACCATAACATTCAGAAATACTGTCGGATAAGCAAGCAAATCGATCCTGTTCAATGTAAGTATATCATTTTGCGTAAGTACTATCTTTTGCCCGTACTGACAGAAACCTTTATCACAGAAACATATTAAAAACAATATTACCGCCATAATAAAAATTTTCATTTTTTTAGACTCATCTATATAAAAATTCAGTCTTCTTCAAAGGATGGATCATAGAGTTTATACTCCACTGTAAAATCCTTTACGAGTTTTGTATATAATGGCCAATCCTGATGGCCTTTTTCTCTCATATAATCAAGATGATCTCTCATTTTCATCCAGAGTTCCTTCTTTTTCGCCATAGTGGCCTGAGATGCAATAGCATCATTCTGAATTTTCTTATGTATCTCTTTTCTTATATCATCTTCCGTATATAATGTAGTTATAACCTGTTGTTCCGTTTCTCCAAGTATCTTGCAATCCATAAATCCGCTGCTTTTATCCCTGAAATTATATTTTATCAGAGATGGATTTTCTTCATCAGGAGACAGGTATCCAAGGACATGATGGGAAGCAAGGAAATAGACTAATTTTGACTGTTCAAGTTTTACAGTGTCCAGAGGAAATATATCAGTCAAAATTTGATAATTTTTCATTATGTGAAGCGGATTTTGATTCGGCTGCTTCAGATAAAATTCATAGGCATCCCTGAAATCCTTCATCATGGCAACTCTTCTCAAAGGGAAAGCTCCTTCCTCCCTGGTAAAAAGTATTTCACTCTTATCAGGTATGGGCTTTACGTTCAAACCGAGATTTACACCTTTACCTGCTTTAATCAGCAGTGGCTGTATTTCCTGAAATTCATCTACAGTAGGATTATTTCCCTCGTAAATACCTATAAGATTCTGCTTTTTTTGTGTCAAATCTCTGTAACCATTTAAAGGAACCTGAAAATTCAGAAAAGGAGAGGATCGCTCGTAAATATCCTTGATAGCATTCTGTTGCTTGGTAGGTTCTGTATATTTGGCAAAAAACCTCGAAACAACCGAAGTTTCCCTTACATCTTTAAAAGGCCCTCTACATGTATTTATAAGAATCTCCATAATTTTACTGTTTGACCATTCTTTTCCACGAATGGCATAAAGTCTGCATTTAAATTCATTTAACACCTGAGTTGAAGTATAATTAATTGTTTCAGACCCTACCGATTTATCATAAAAACCATCTATATCGGATTTGTCATACATTAATAATCCATTCACTATAAGGCCGGTAGTATCATTTATAAATATCTCTTCTCCCCCTGCTAGTTCATCAATGAGACCTTCGAGCTTTGTTATAAACAATTCCAGGTCTTTAACAAGTTTGTCTATGACTTTCTTAATCTCTTCACAGAACATTACTGCCATAGCTCTGGATTTAACCATCAGAAGATTGTTATAATATTTGATTGCTTCATTACAGAAATCCTTTACATCGTTTTTAAGAACGGCACTTCTTGAGAAAAGGAAAGGTGCCTGAACATGCTCCTTTAAAGAGGAAAGAACCTTCATTTTTCCGTCCTGAAGCTTCTGTTTCATAGGTTCTAACTGATTACGTTCCTGGGTAAAGGTAGATATATAGCTGTCAAATTCTCCCAGAAGAGATTTCAGGAATTGCCTGGTAAATTCAGGTCCCATATTGGCATCTTCTACCATTTCTTCAATCCTCGTCTCAAGAACCCTGCCCTGTGTTTCTATTAATTTCTGTGTATTTTCATGCATTTTCTTGAAATAATCTCCCCATTTCTTCTGATCCGGATGGGCATCAAAAAATTTCTTACTGAAACTTTCGTCATAACTTTTAAGTTTACTCTGAAGACTCTGAGGAGGGACACCATCCATGCTCTTCTGTACCTCTCCTGCCCACCTGGTAAGTTCCTGATTGAAATCTCTGTTTGCAGAAGGATTTGCTACCATAATAGCAGGTAATATATGATGTATCTTCTTTTTCTGGCTTTCCATAAGACGATTATTTATAAGGAATTTTTCCAGAAAATCATCCATAGGCGCATAGTTTTCCGTAGGTTTCAGCCAGAATTTTACAATATTCTTACCGAGTCTGTAAGAACAGGCATTCATAACCCTTTCCTTCGGAAAATATATGGAAGAAAGACCGAAAGTCATATAATTCTGAGGACATCCGAGTTCATCGGGCTGAACAGTCAATGCACCTATATTATTCCTTATGGATCTTTTATGCTGGGCAAACTGGGAAGTAAAATCAAGGAATATATTGTGGGCAATCATACAGAACAGATCTTCAGGAGTCTGGAAAGTTACACATTCATTCCTGTTGCTTACGAGATAACAGTAAGTAAAAGGCGGCGGTGCCAGTTCTGCCTTTGTATTTATTTCAGCTCTGAAAGGAAAAGGATTTCCTCTGGAATAATAATTCAATTCTTTCAATGCCGCATAGGCATTGGATTTTATATGATGGCCAATACCTTCAAATGTACCGGGTAAAACAAGATAACCGATACGTTCAGACACAGATTCATTACGAAGCAGATGTTTTACCATAAAGGCAATATCCAGAAACATACCACTTCCTGTACCTCCGCAGAGAGAACCTACTATATAAACATTCAATCCCGGATCTACCACTATGCCTCTTTTTTCCATAAATGCTCTGTTATCAACAACACTTATCCTGTGTCTGGCCTGTTCAAAAGCATTACTTATAGCAGGATAATTTAAAAAGAAGGAAAGACGGCCAAGAGCTCTGATTGCTCTGGCTCCGTGGCTGGAATCACCTGTAGCAAGGACGAAAGGATCCAGCCAGTCAGATATATGAGGATAAAGATGGAGATTTGCATTTAATTCCTGGGTGCCGGTAATAGTTGCATGGATAACTTCATTTGGCTGCAGTTCAATGGAACTCAATAAAACCTTTGATTCCTGACCTGCAAGCTGAACTATTTCCTCATCGGTATCCAGAACAAGAAAAGCCAGAATAGGCATATTCCCCAGGCTCTTATGCTCTTCGACTATTTTCTTTCTTATCTGCATTACCACTCTTTTTCCTGTACCACCAAGTCCTATTATAACACTCGGTGTCATACCTTTTAACTGCTGTGTATCTTTTTGAGTTATATCTCCATCACTCAAAATTATCCCTCCTCAATATTACTGACGTGAGAGTGCAAAATTTTCATATCTACCGGCTTATAAAAATCGTGACGCGTGACGCGTGACGCGTAACGCGAGGATTATTACAACTTAAATTATTTAGATAAACTGCCTCTCTATAATTTCCATATAAAGCTTTATTTTACGCCATTAAAAATAAAATTTACTTCATTAAAAATTCACTCAAGTTTTGACACTGTAATAAAAAGAACAGATACTATTATAATACCTATTATTATTATAAAATGAACAGAAATAATGGCACTAAATAATATGGTAAACCATACAAAGATTAACAGGAGAGCTGTAATTATTGAGATTTTACTGGATTTAATAGCTTCAACTTTAAATGATTTCCAGAGTAACTGAAACATTATGAAAGAAAAAATAATTATAAGAATAGAACCACCGAGCAGCCAGATAAACTGATTTACAAGGTGTCCTTCCGACATACTGATAGAAAGTAGAGATACAATTTTTTCCATCATAGCTCTCCTAGTGATAAAATAACTGGTAAATCAATATTCTTTTCTATATTTATAATAAAAAACCCTTCTAAAAATATGAAATAATATTAGCAATTAGCTATTAGCAGTCAGCAGTCAGCTTTTATTGGAATTAAAATATATCTGTCAATTAATGTCCTCCCATAACGCGTTCGTCACGGATTACGAAATAATATACTATTGACCTGAGCATAAGCATGTAATAAAAGTCTTGCTCCTGTCACGCGTAACGCGTTACGCGTCACGAGAGCAAACATGTATTATTTATGCTCACCACCGTAGCTATCAGCAGTCAGCTTTTCAGTGACTGTTACCTGAATTTCTGTTATTATTATTCTTATACTCTTCACTTTCCAATAAAATTTTTAATTCTTCTTTTGCACTTCTTCTTTTGCCAATCTGCCTGTCTTCTACTATTCGTCCATCTCTAAATCTTATTGTTCTTTTTGCATGTTCCGATATATTTTCTTCATGTGTCACAAGTACAATAGTTATACCCTGTTCATTCAGGTTCTGAAAAATCTCCATAATTTCTTCTCCGGCAATAGAATCTATATTGCCTGTAGGTTCATCGGCCAGGATAAGTCCCGGTTTATTTACAAGGGCCCGTGCTATGGCAACTCTCTGCCTCTGTCCTCCGGAAAGTTCATTTGGTTTATGATTGAGCCTTTCTTTTAAGCCAACCAGTTCAAGTGCTTCCTGAGCAAGGGCCGTTCTGTTATATTTTCCTGCATAAATCAGTGGTAATTCTACATTTTTCAAGGCAGTTGTTCTGGGAAGAAGGTTAAAACTCTGAAATACAAAACCTATTTTTTGATTCCTTATCTTTGCAAGTTGATTATCATTCATATCTTTTACTTCTATCCCGTCAAGTTTATAGGAACCATCAGACGGTTTATCCAGACAGCCCAGGATATTCATAAGAGTGGATTTACCGGAACCGGAAGGCCCCATAATAGCGACAAACTCCTTCGGTTCAATCTTAAGAGATATCTTTCTCAGGGCTTTTATTTCATGAGCGCCAAGTTTATAAGTTTTAGTAACATTATTTATTTCTATCATTTTTCTCACCGTACCTCTAAATTATAATCGTGATGCGTGACGGGTGGTTCCCTGATACGTCTTTTCACCGGTACCGGGCGAACACAGTGGTTCGCCCCTACTTTTCACTCTTCACTATCCTATAAAACCTTTACTATCTGAACAAATTCTTCCTGATAGCCCAGTTTTTTATAAAAATTCACTGCTCTCTCATTTACCGAAGTAACTCCAAGACAGATACCACCTATATGTTGTTCTTTTAATATAATCTCTACAATCTCATGAAGCTTCTGACTTAATCCTGTTCCTCGTAAGGAAGGACATACGGTAATATCAAGGATCCATCCCAGAGGATCACCTGTTAAGCCGAAATATCCGGTAACAAGTATTACATGACCGCAGAATTCTCCTTTATCTGTTTCTGCTACAAGAAGTATGCCATGACTTTCGGGAGAAATCCACTTTTCTATTTCCTTTAAATCATCTCTCCTGTACTCTATTGCTTTCTGAATATCCATATTACGAAAGGGAGAAACACTGTGTATAATGGACTCAGAGGCCAGCTTTACAATAGACGGAACATCCTGAATTTCTGCTTTACGTATAATTATTTCCTTATATTCCTTCATGTGTACCCCTTATTTCGGTATAATACTTTCTCCGCTCCATAACCTGTGTATATCCAGGCACGTAACTGCTATCATAATAAGAAATAAAACCGCAAAGCCTATATAATGAATAATCCCTTCTGTCTGCTGGTTTACTGTTTTACGCCTCATTGCTCCTACAGCCAGGAACACAAGTCTCATACCATCCAGAGCAGGTATAGGTAAAAGATTGAAAAATCCTATACCTATATTCAAAATAGCCGCTACAACTATATAATCATATATGCCCTTCTGTGTCCCAACATCCCTCATAGCAGCCACAATTCCGACAGGTCCCGATACACTCTTCGATAAAGGTACTTCACCGCTGAATAATATGGAAAGAGAACTTACGACCATAATCGTATACATATAAACCTGTCTTATGGCACTTGCAACAGCTTTAAGAGGATTCTGGCTCCTGTAAATATATTTTAAATAAAAATTTAATTTTATTTGTTTTTCATTACTGTCTTTTGCTATCAAAAGAGGTGTGAATTCAATATTAAGAAGGCCATTATCTCTCTTTACTCCCATAAAAACCTTCTGCCCTTCACCTGCTCTTATAGTCTGAAACAATAACATTCCGTCATCATGTGTTAATTCTTTCTTTTCCTTTCCTTCAGTCATTACCCACTGTACTTCATCACCTTTTTTAAGACCTGCTTTTTCTTCCGCCGAGCCTTCCTTAACACTTTCTATAATATTTGTATAGGGGCCGAAACTCATTAAAAATCCCAGCTGTCCTTCTGATGTAGGGGTAACCTTATAGTTCAATATATTACCGTTCCTGTTTACAACCAGATCAAGCTCCTTACCGGCATTCGATTTAATAAGCCCTCTCATTTTCATACCTTCTTCCAGGGCCAGACTGGTTCCGTTTATAGATTGAACTATATCACCTTCTCTGAGTCCTGCTTTATAAGCAGGGAAACCGGGACGAATTTCTCCAAGTTCTGTCGTATGTTCCGGTTCGCCAAGGAATAAAAATAAAAGAAAAAATATAATAAAGGCAAGAATGTAATTCATGGCAGGCCCTGCCGCTAACTGCCATTCTGGCAAAAAAACTCTTGTTCTGAAAACTTCCAGGGTCAGAATCATCACTCTTATCGGCATCTTCACCTACCATATGAACAAAACCTCCCAGAGGTACTGCTCTCCAGGAATAAACTGTTTCACCTTTTTTCTTTGATAAAATTTTCGGACCGAAGCCAAAAGAAAATTCCTCCACTCTTATGCCAGAACGTTTGGCAATAATAAAATGACCGAATTCATGAGCCATTATCATAAGGCCAAATAAAAATATGGCACCTGCATAATATCCGAGATCCTGCGGTGTCATACTTATTGAAAGATTATATAGTAACAACGTTATTAACTCCCTTCTTAATTAGTTTACGGTTTAAAGTTTATGGTTTATGGTTTATTACAAACCATAAACTCTAAACTCTAAAACTCTCAACTCTCAACTTTAAACTCTAAACTATCTTTAAAATTTCCTTTGCTCTGTTCGTAGCCCAGTATGTATCACTTAATATATGTTCAATAGATTTTCCCTCCTGATTTATATGTTCTTTTAAAACCTGTGAAATAAGTACAGGGATTTCGTTAAAAAGAAGTTTTTTCTCAAGAAAGGCTGCTACTGCAACTTCATTTGCAGCATTCAGAACTGCCGGTCTGGTTCCTCCTTCTTTTATAGCTTTACAGGCAAGAGAAAGACAGGGAAATTTATCTGTATCGGGAGGATAAAACTCAAGCCTCCCTGCCTGAATAAGATCAAGAGATTTTAATCCTGTTCCGTCCCATCTTTCAGGATAAGTAAGAGCATACTGTATGGGAAGTCTCATATCAGGAGGGCTCAACTGGGCCATAACAGATCTATCTTTAAACTCTACAAGAGAATGAACTATACTCTGGGGATGTATTAAGACCTGAATATTATCTACAGGTACATTAAATAACCATCTGGCTTCTATAACTTCAAAACCTTTATTCATCAATGTAGCAGAATCTACAGTAACTTTTTTTCCCATATTCCATGTAGGATGTGCCAGGGCATCTTCAGGGGTAATCGAACTGAAATCTTCGGGAGCCATATGTCTGAAAGGTCCTCCTGAAGCAGTAAGAATTATTCTGGAAATATCACTTTTTGTATTACCGGCAAGGCATTGAAATATAGCACTGTGTTCACTGTCTACAGGCAAAATTTTCACGTTATTCTTTTTCAAAAGATCTTCTATAAGCTCTCCTCCTGTGACAAGGGTTTCTTTATTTGCAAGAGCAATGTCTTTTCCTTCCTCTATGGCTTTAATGGCAGGTACAAGACCAATATGGCCTACAACAGCCAATAGTACAAGCTCTGTTTCTTTATATGCTGCTACTTTTATAAGACCTTCAGAGCCGAAATAGACTTCCGGTATATATTCGCCAAGAAATTCTTTTAACTTTTTTATGGATTTTTCTTCACCTACAGATACTATTTCAGGCCTGAACTTTTTTATCTGTTCTGCTAAAAGTTCTATATTGCTTCCTGCAGCAAGTCCTGTAACTCTAAATTTTTCCGGGAAATTGGAAATAACCTCAAGGGCCTGCCTTCCTATTGAGCCGGTAGAACCTAAAATTGATATTGCTTTCATTAATGTCCGAACCTTTCTTAATACTACATATGCCAGAAGAAATAATATAAATAGAAATAAAAGAAAAAAGAACTCATAAAAAGACTGTCACATCTATCCATCATACCGCCATGTTCAACAAACACATTGGCTGTATCTTTCACCCCGGCACATCTTTTTATAAGAGATTCGCTGAAATCTCCGACAACTCCGGATACAGCAATAGTTAAACCTGAGAGTAAACTATGGGTAAGAGGAAATTTTATAAGATAACCTGCAGGAATAGATACAAGAACTGCCATAATTATTCCGCCTATCGTTCCTTCTACAGTTTTGCTCGGGCTTACATGGGATAACATCTTCCTTTTTCCAAACCATGAACCTATACCGTTTGCACACATGTCACATACGGAATTACAGAATATTATAAATATAAAGAAATCCGTCCCTCCCGGTCTTCCCTGAGCAGGGTGAACACACAGTAAAATCAGATGGCACATGGGAAAAACTATATAAACAAGACCAAAAATAGTTACGGCGGCATCCAGAAAAGCATTGTGGCCATGATTTTTATTCAGAACAACTATTAAAAATGTTAAGAAAACAGCGAGAAGAAGTATATGTAACATACCTTCCAGATTATTTATATAAGCTTCACAGATTAAGCAGCATGTTACAGATAATCCCAGTATTTTAAGAGGCTTTAACTGCAGTTTTTCACATAAGCCATAAAACTCATAAAGACAGCCGAAAATAAAAACCGATATACCTGCTGTAGCAACAAGGTTACCAAAAATATATAAAAGGATACAATATCCTATAAGTAGCAGACTGACTATTGCTTTTATTAATAACTTCAAGGTCTATCCCCCTGGATCTCTCCTTCCTCAATAAATCTCTAACCTTTATTTTATCATAACTTTATGTAAATATAAAGATAAATTGTGTTTTTTACAACAGGTAGTTTCACTTTTATTGAAAATTCCACTTAATTTTTTAAATCTATTAATTAGTGAATAGTGAGTAGTGAATAGTGAAAAGTAAGTAAAATCAAAAATTTTTCACTGTTCACTTTTCACTCTGAATATGCTGTGATAAATTTCTTTTTCCATTTTATATAAAATCACCTGTCGTTTTTTACTCAATTATAAATATTAGACACTATTTATATATCTAAACATTTGCACCTGTACCGCCAAATCTTCTGTCTCTATCCTGATAGGCACTTATAGCAGTATAAAGATCAACAGGACGAAAATCAGGCCAGTATTTATCTGTAAACCAGAATTCCGTATAGGCCATCTGCCATAGTAAAAAATTACTTAACCGGAGTTCTCCACTTGTTCTTATAAGCAGATCAGGGTCAGGCATGCCTCCCGTATAAAGTAAACCTGATAGTAAATCACAGTTTATTTCTTCCGAAGTAATTTTCTTTTCTTCTATCATTCTGCCTATTTTTTTAACTGCTCCCACTATCTCATTTCTGCTGCTATAATTTATAGCAAGATTGAGTAATAAAGACTTATTCTCTCCTGTCATGGAAGCAGTCTTACAGAGTTCTATTTGAAGGGCAGGAGGTAATGTCATCAGATTACCGATAATATTAAGTCTGACATTATTTTCCAGTAAACTTTCCCTTTCTTTGACAGCAAATCTCTTAAAAAGCCGGAGTAATAATTTTACTTCTATATCGGATCTATGCCAGTTTTCAACAGAAAAAGCATAGATTGTTAATATCTTTACTCCGGCTTTTATACAGGCTTTACATATCTCTCTTAAAACATCTGCACCTGCAGCATGACCTGCAAAAAAAGGCTTTCCTTTCTCTCTTGCCCATCTTCTGTTACCATCCATTATAATGGCAATATGAGCAGGAATAGCCTTTTTATCCATTTTTATATGGTCAAGGATCTGTAGCTCTGTCATGCTGATCTCAGGCAACATAATAAATAAAAACAAAAAGCAGCATTTTATATTGCTGTCTTGTTTTCCTCCTAAGATTGTTCTATATTTCTGTAATCTCTTCTGTCTTTGTGTTTACCAGGGCATCTATTTCGTCAGAATATTTATCAGTTATTTTTTGCATCTTCTCCTGATCCCTTTTTGCATCATCTTCGGAAAGTTCCCCGGATTTCTCCATCTTTTTCAATTTTTCTATGGCGTCTCTTCTAATATTTCTGAGAGCAACCTTTCCGTCTTCTCCTCTTTTCTTGACGCTTTTTACCATCTGCTTCCTTCTATCTTCCGTAAGGGGAGGTATGGGAAGTCTTATTAAAGCTCCGTCAATTGAAGGAGTAAGTCCCAGATTGGCTTTTATTATAGATTTCTCTATATCTTTAATTAAATTCTTGTCCCATGGTTGTATAACAAGTAACCTCTTATCAGGTGTAGAAATATTGGCTAATTGTTTCAAGGGCATCTTAGAACCATAGCAATCTACCTTGACTGCATCAAGCAGTGTTGGAGTTGCACGGCCTGTCCTGATACCCAGAAAATCTTTCTTGGTAGCTTCTACAGTTTTTACCATTGTAGCTTCAGCTTCAGCCAGAATATTATCCATATTATTTATTTGAGCTTATATATCTGAAAAACAGATAAGCCCAAGGACAGTTGTGTCCATTACACCCCTCTCTTTTAAAATTTTATTTATCTTTAACCTTTGTCCCTATCTTCTCTCCTCTTATTATCTTCATCAGATTTCCAGGTTCACCTATATTAAATACTATAACCGGTAATTTATTATCCATACATAAAGAGAATGCGGCACCATCCATGACCTTCAGCCGATTGACCAGGGCATCGATATATTGCAGTTCACTGAATTTTCTGGCATCAGGATATAACACAGGATCTTTATCATATACTCCGTCTACCTTTGTTGCCTTTAATAAGGCGTCAGCCTCTATTTCCAGGCCCCTGAGTGTTGCAGCAGTATCGGTAGTAAAATAAGGGTTACCTGTGCCTGCTGCAAAAATAACTATCCGCCCTTTTTCCAGATGCTTTACTGCCTGTCGCTTTATATAAGGTTCTGCAATTCCATGCATATTAATAGCAGTCTGAACCCTGGCTTCCATACCTTTCTTTTCAAGAATATTCTGAAGTGCAAGGCCATTTATGACAGTACCTAACATGCCGATTTGATCAGCCGAAGTTCTCTCCATGGAAAGCTCTTCGGCTGCTTTTTCTCCTCGCCAGATATTACCTCCGCCAACAACTACAGCAACTTCCACTCCTATGTCCCTGATAGATTTTATTTCATCACAGACAAAATTTAATCTCTCAGGAGCAAGCCCGAATTCTCTATCTCCTGCTAAAAATTCTCCGCTTATCTTGAGTAATATTCTCCTATATACAGGAGTTTCCATAGTTATTCTCCATATTCAATATAGATTATACCTGGCTTATTGTCCGACTTCAAATCTAACAAACCTTGCTATCTTGATGTTTTCACCAAGTTTTGCAATGGTCTCTGTCATAAGTTCTGAAATAGTCTTATTTTCATCTTTAATAAAAGACTGTTCCAGAAAACAAACTGATTTATAAAATTTATCCAGTTTTCCCTGCGCTATTTTTTCGATAATATTATCAGGTTTACCGGACTCTCTGGCCTGTTTTTTGTAAATTTCAAGTTCTTCCTGCAAAACTTCCTGAGGCACATCTTCTTTTGACAGGTATTTAGGATTGATAGCAGCAACATGCATTGCTAAATCCTTAATAAGTTGCTGAAAATCGTCGGTTCTGGCAACAAAATCTGTTTCACAGTTTACTTCTACCAGGACACCTATTTTACCGCCAAAATGAATATAACTCCCAATCTGTCCTTCACCTGTAGTTCTGGCAGACTTTTTGGCAGCTTTCTGCATTCCCTGCTGATGGAGCAGTTTTGCAGCTTCTTCTATATTACCATTCGAAGATTCTAGAGCTTTCCTGCATTCCATAACTCCCGCACCGGTCTTCTCACGTAATTCTTTAACAAGTGATGCACTAATAGCCAAATTACTGTCCTCCTTTCTTTAAAGGAACTCAGAGCCTTTCATAACTTATGTAAACATTTCCTTTTTATTTCATAATAAGGATGTTACATTATCATTAAAGACTATCTATAATAGCAAGTTCTTCATCATAGCCTGTTTCGTCATCATCTTTACCACTGAATTCCTTATCATCAAGTAAATCCATACTATCTGTTTCTTCACTGGCTCTACTTTCTTCAGAATTACCTTCCAGTTCTTCATCCAGAATCTTCTCTTTTTCAAGCTCGTTACGGGCGTCTATGACAGCCTGAGAAATTCTGCTGGTAAGTAACTTGACTGCTCTGATTGCATCATCATTACCTGGAATAGGATAGTTGATCTTATCAGGATCACAGTTGGTATCGACAATAGCTATAATCGGAATCCCCAATTTATGAGCTTCCGCAACTGCCAGTTTTTCTTTCCTTGGATCTACGATAAATACGGCACTTGGTAAACCTGGCATTTCTTTAATACCACCCAGGAACTTTTCGAGTTTAATTCTTTCATCTTCAAGTTTCTTGGCTTCTTTTTTAGTTAAGAGTTCATACGTGCCATCTTCTTTTTTCTGAGTAAGATCTTTCAGACGTTCAATTCTCTTCTTTATGGTGGTATGGTTGGTGAGCATTCCACCCAGCCATCTCTGATTAACAAAATACATGCCGCACCGTTCAGCTTCTTCCCTCACTGTTTCCTGTGCCTGTTTTTTTGTTCCTACAAAAAGAATAAAATTCCCTTCCTGAATGACTTCCCTCACGAAATTATAAGCTTCTTTGATTTTTTTTACTGTTTTCTGGAGATCAATAATATAAATACCGTTACGTTCGGTAAATATATATTTCTTCATCTTGGGATTCCATCGCCTGGTCTGATGTCCAAAGTGTACTCCTGCTTCCAGTAACTGCTTCATTGAGATTAAAGTCAAAAAATTACACCTCCTTATATATGAACTTACAGCTTTCAGTTTTCAGCTTTTCAGCCTTCAGTTTTCAGCTTTAAGTTTCTAGCTTTCAGCAGGTCTTTTCAGGTAAATACCCATCCCGGAAGACTGCCGGCCGCTATTTGATTTTAAACCTTAGTATATCACAAGTTTATTAATCAATCAAGACTTTATTTAAAGAATATATCTGCTCAAATCCTCACTCTTTACTATATCGGCCAGCTTTTCTCTGACATAGACACAATCTATATTTACATTTTTATTTTCTATATCAGGTGCGTTGAATAAAAGGTCTTCCAGTAATTTTTCCATTATGGTATGAAGCCTTCTTGCGCCAATATTTTCAGTTCTCTCATTCACAATAGAAGCAAGATGGGCTATTTCTGCCAGGGAATCATCTGTGAAGTTTATCTGAATAGCTTCTGTTTCCAGCAATGCTTTGTATTGCTTTATAAGAGCATTCTGCGGTTCTGTAAGAATCCGCAAAAAATCATCCTGAGAGAGGTTTTCCAGTTCAACCCTTATAGGGAAGCGACCTTGAAGTTCCGGTATAAGATCTGAAGGTTTTGACACATGAAAAGCTCCGGCAGCTATAAATAATATATGATTTGTTTTTACCGGGCCATATTTGGTCATAATAGTAGACCCTTCCAGTATGGGAAGTATGTCCCTCTGCACACCTTCTCTTGATACATCGGGGCCGTGGCCTTTTTCTCTGCCTGCTATTTTATCCAGTTCATCTATAAAGATTATGCCAGATTGTTCAACTTTCTCTATAGAAATTCTTCTCATTTCATCTTTATCAATGAACTTTTTCGCTTCATCCATAGCCAGTATCTTTCTTGCCTCTTTAATGGGAAGTTTTCTTTTCTTTTTCTTCTTAGGAAATACACCGCCCAGTATATCCTGAAAATTAACACCCATTTCCTCCAGACCTGTGCCGGAGAAAACTTCTATCATAGAAGGGGCAGTATCTTCCACTTCTATTTCTATATACTTATCATCGAATTCTCCCTGCAAGATCTTTTCTTTAAGCCTGGCTTTACTCTCTTTCAGTCGTTCCTTCTGTGCTTCATCTTCCTGCTCATCTTCCGTTTCTTCAATCGTTGCACCTCCGAGAAGAGCGGCAAAAGGATTCTGTACCTTCCTGTCACTTAAAGGAGCAGGTCTGAGTATATCGACAATCCTGTCTACTGCGAGTTCTTCCGCTTTACCTTCCATCAGTTTCAGCTTCTGATTTTCAGCCATTCTTATAGATATTTCTACAAGATCTCTTACCATAGATTCTACATCCCGTCCTACATAACCGACTTCAGTATATTTAGTAGCTTCTACCTTCAGGAAGGGAGCTTCGGCCAGTCTGGCAAGACGACGGGCTATTTCTGTTTTTCCCACACCTGTAGGGCCTATCATTAATATATTCTTTGGAATAACTTCATCCTTTAAATCATCAGAAAGCCTGGACCGTCTGTAACGATTTCTGAGAGCTATAGCCACAGCTTTTTTAGCCTTATCCTGTCCTATAATGTATCTGTCAAGTTCTTTAACAATTTGACTTGGAGTAAGCATTTCTTCCATTATTAAGTCACCGCCTTTTATAATGGTGAGTAGTGAATAGTGAGTAGTGAGTACAGTCACTATTCAATGTTCACCTCTCACGAACCCAGTGTTTCTATTGTAATATTATTATTCGTATAAATACATACCTCTGATGCTATGGAAAGAGATTCTTTTACAATCTCTTCTGCGCTGAGATCTGTATGTTTATACAGGGCTTTTGCTGCCGCCATGGCATAAGAACCGCCTGAACCTATGGCTATAATATTATCATCCGGTTCTATAACATCACCGTTACCGGAAAGAACAAGTAAATGGCTTCTGTCACCTACAATCATAAGGGCTTCAAGTTTCCTTAAAAACTTATCACCCCGCCATTCTTTTGCCAGTTCCACGGCAGATCTTACAAGGTTATTGCCATATTCCTGAAGTTTTGCTTCAAATTTTTCATACAAAGTCAATCCATCAGCGGCAGATCCGGCAAAACCTCCCAGTACTTTTCCTTCTGCCATAATACGAACCTTTCTGGCCTTATGTTTCATGGCAGTCTTATCAAATGTAACCTGCCCGTCTCCTCCCAGGGCAAGTTTACCATCTTTTATAACTCCAACAATTGTAGTAGATAAAATTTTAGTCATATTATTGTGATGCGTGATGCGTGATGCGTGATGCGTGATGCGTAAGCTGTAATATTATTCTTCACTCTTCACCCTTCACTCTTCACCTTTCACTATTTCACCTCCCTTTTAAATCTTTCTATTTCCGCCAGAGCTCTTTCTACCATAAGGGCTCTCCTGATTTTCTTTTTTATTTTCTTTTCACTTTCCAGAGGTCTGAACAGTCCGAAATTCATTTTCATTGGTTGAAAATGTTTACTTTCTCCCTGTGAAATATGATGGGCCAGAGAACCGAGGGCACAATCCCTGGGAAAAACCAGAGGTTCTTTTCCCTGTAACACAAGGGATCCGTTTATGCCGGCCATAAGTCCGGAACTGCAAGATTCCAGATAACCTTCAACACCGGTAATTTGACCTGCAAAGAAAATCTCTGTGTCACTTTTTAAACGCCATGTCCCATCAAGATGACATGGACCATTTATAAACGTATTTCTATGCATAACGCCAAATCTATAAAATTCAGCCTTTTCAAGTCCGGGAATCAATTGAAAAACCCTTTTCTGTTCTTCCCATTTCAACCGTGTTTGAAACCCTACCATGTTATACATAGTCATCTCTTTATTTTCTGCCCTTAACTGAAGCACTGCAAAAGGTTCTTCATCCGGCTTTTTCGGATTAACAAGGCCTACCGGTTTTAAAGGGCCAAATCTCAAACTGTCTTCTCCCCTTCTGCCAATCTCTTCTACAGGAAGACATCCTTCAAAATATTTTTCTTCTTCAAAGTCATGAAGGGGCATCTTCTCTGCTTCCATAAGAGCTGTATAGAATCTCTTATATTCAGTCTCCGTCATAGGACAATTCAAGTAATCTCCTTCTGACGTATCATATCTGGAAGCCCTGAAAACTTTTTCGGAATCTATAGATTCGCCGGCAATGATAGGTGCAACTGCATCATAAAAATAAAGATGGTCTTCGCCAAGGAGTTTTTTGATTGCTTCTGCCATGGAAGGAGATGTAAGAGGGCCTGTAGCAATAATAACCACTCCGTCAGGTATATCATGCAGCTCTTTTCTTTCGACAGTTATATTCTTATGTCCTTCTATAGCTTTCTCCACCAGTGATGCAAAAACCTCTCTGTCTACAGCGAGGGCACTTCCCGCATCTACCCTGGAATTATCGGCACATTTCATTATAATAGAATTAAATCTTCTGAGTTCTTCTTTCAGCAGTCCTGAAGCTGTTTCAATAGAATCAGATCGTAAAGAATTACTGCATACAAGTTCTGCAAGTTTCCCTGTTCTGTGGGCAGGAGTCATAAGTTCGGGTCTCATTTCGAATAACCTTACTTTAATGCCTCTTTCTGCTGCCTGCCAGGAGGCCTCACTTCCAGCAAGGCCACCACCTATTACTGTCAATGAATTCATAAATAAAACCTTTAATTCGTAATGCGTAATGCGTGATTTACGTGACGCGTGTTTTCACCGATACCGGGCGCCCCACTGTGGTCGCCCCTACTTTTCACGACTCACTTTTCACGACTCACTTCCCGATTTACCGACTTCCTGCCATTCCTGATAATCACATTCAGGGTCCATACAGGCAAGTAATATTTTACCGCCAGCCTGTCTTTTTATTACTAAAATATGATTACTCTTCGGACATGTATTATTTGTAGGTTTATACCAGCTGCTGAAGGTACATTCAGGATATAAACTGCAACTGTAAAATATTTTTCTCTTTTTTGTAAACTTCTCAACTATCTCTCCCTTACAGCCGGGCTGGGGGCATTTTACGCCTACAGTTTTTCTTATAGGCATGGTATTCTTACAATCAGGAAAACCGGAACAGGCAATAAAAGGACCGAATCTTCCTCTTTTTACTATCATAGGTTTTCCGCATTTATTACACATTTCATCTGTATATTGAACTGTAAGCTCCACTTTTTCCATTTCGTTGTCAGCCTTCTGGAGAGTACTTAAAAAAGGCTGATAAAAATCACAGAGCAGTTTTATCCACTCCATAGTTCCTTCTTCAATTTCATCCAGCTTATCTTCCATGTTGGCAGTAAAGGATTCATTTATAATATCAGGAAAATGTTTTACGAGAAGTTCTGTAACCTTGATGCCTAATTCAGTGGGATGAAAACGTTTTTTCTCAACAGTAACATAACCTCTCTGTCTTATGGTTTCTATAATGGGAACATAGGTACTAGGTCTCCCTATACCTTTTTCTTCCAGTATTTTAACAAGTGTTGCTTCTGAATATCTTGAAGGTGGCTGTGTAAAACACTGGTCAGGTGAAAGTTTTATTAATTTCAAATTATCACCTTTAGTCAGTTTTGGTAAATCACACTTCAAAACCTCTTCATCTTCCCCTGGCTGAATATCATAAACCTCAAGAAAACCTGGGAAAATAACATTCCTGCCTGCTACTCTGAAGGTATATTTACCTGCCTTTATATCTACAGTAATAACCCTGAGTAAAGCAGGTGTCATCTGAGATGCGACAAATCGTTTCCATATAAGGGAATATAAATTAAATTGATCTTTACTCAGAAAAACCTTTAATTCATCGGGAGTTCTCAAAACAGAAGTAGGTCTTATAGCTTCATGAGCATCCTGTGCTCTGTTTTTAGACTTAAACACATTCGCCTTTGAAGGGAGATATTTTTCACCAAAATGATCGCCTATATAATTCCTTACCTCCTCTATTGCAATAGTTGAAACCCTGGGAGAATCTGTCCTCATATAAGTTATAAGGCCTGCTGTTTCACCTTTTATATCAAGACCTTCGTACAATTCCTGGGCAATCTTCATAGTTTTCGATACTCTGAAACCAAGACGGCGGGAAGCTTCCTGCTGTAACGTGCTTGTTATAAAAGGAGGCATGGGATTTCTCTGCTGTTCTTTTTCCGTCACTCCCGAAACTATAAAATCTGATTTATCCAGTTCTTTTAATATTTCCTGTGCTTCTTTTTCACTTTTTATCTTTATCTTCTTACCGGCTTTTTCTCTTAATACAGCTTCAAAGGTAGACTTCAAACCTGTTTTTTGAAGTTCTGCCGTAATGGTCCAGTATTCTTCGGAAACAAAATTCTGTATTTCCTGTTCCCTCTCACATATAAGCTTCATAGCTACAGATTGGACCCTTCCAGCACTCAAACCTTTGGAGACTTTTTTCCAGAGGAGAGGACTTATTTTATAACCTACCAGCCTGTCAAGAATACGCCTTGCCTGCTGTGCATAAACCTTATCAAGGTTCAGGTTATGAGAATTCTTAAGAGCCTCTTTAAGAGCCGGCCTTGTTATCTCATGGAGTTCTATCCTCCGCGGTTTATCTATATTCAATGACTGTATAAGGTGCCATGCAATGGCTTCTCCTTCTCTATCAGGGTCAGAAGCAAGATAAACATGGTCAGATTTCTGGACAGCTGCTTTGAGTTCCTTGATAATTTTTCCTTTACCTTTTATAGTTATATACTGGGGTGTAAAATCATTATCCACATCGACACCCAGTTTACTTTTAGGTAAATCTCTTACATGTCCCATTGATGCTTTTACTGTATATTTACTACCAAGAAATTTCTTTAATGTTCTGGCTTTCGCCGGAGACTCAACTATAATCAGGGATTGCATAATTCCTCCAACTATTTTTCAGGGAGTAATCTCACCTTTACAATAAGACTCTCTCTGAATTATAAGAAAATTTTTTATATCTTTACTATACTTTCGCAGATTTCAGAAAAAGCCTTGAATTTATTAGGTTTTATGTTTCAACTGAAGTCAATAAAGTCAAAGGTTTTATAAAAAAGTGCGAAAGTATAGATCTTTATTAAATTATTTAGATAAACTGCCTGTACATAATTTTTATCTAAAGCTTTATTTTACGCCATTAAAAATGAAATTTCCTGCATCTTTAACAATCTCTAAATTCTGGCAAAAAAATTTCCTTCTCTTCTTATAATAATATTCTTTAATTCAAGTATACTCAATACAGACGATACTCTGCCTGTTTCCATAGAAGTTTTTCTTATTATATCGTCTATATGAGTTCCTTCCATAGTTATATATGAATAAACTTTTTTCTCATCTTCCGAAAGATCCGGTTCAGGAGGCTTTTCTGGAACAGGCAAACCTTCCAGAGGAATTAATTCCCCTGTAATATCACCTATATCTTCAACAAGTTTTGCCCCTTCCTTTATAAGCCTGTGTGTTCCTCTGCTGAGTTCTTTATCTATAGAACCGGGAATGGCAAACACTTCGCGTCCCTGTTCAAGGGCAGAGTTTACAGTATGGAAAGTGCCGCTGTTTTCTCTTGCCTGTACAACCAGTACTCCCCTGGAAAGTCCGCTGATAATCCTGTTGCGCTTTGGAAAATTACAGGCTAAAGGTTCAGTACCGAGAGGGAACTCCGAAATTACCGCTCCATTTGCAGCAATCATATCCATTAATTCATGATTTTCCGGCGGATAGGCTATATCGAGGCCACACCCTATAACTGCTATAGTTCTCCCGTCAGCGCTTAAAGCTCCTTTATGAGCAATAGTATCAATGCCTCTTGCCATACCGCTTACTACAGTAAAATTAAATGTTGCAAGCTTTTTGCACATATCAAAAGCGACAGTTTTACCATAACGATCAGGAGTTCTTGTTCCTATAACTGCTACAGAATTTTTATCTTTATCTGTAAGATTTCCTTTTACGTATAGAACCAGAGGCGGGTCAGGTATCTCTTTTAACAGAGAAGGATATAATTTATCTGACAGACTTATTATGGATATACCTCTTTTGTTCAGTTTTTCTATCTCCTCTTCTGCTTCCTTAAAGAGTCTGTCTTTTTCTTTTATAGAACAGACTATGGTAGGACCGATACCTTTTACAGCTCCTATATCAGAGGGTGAAGCTTCGAAGATATTACGGGGAGAAAGAAAAACTTCAAGTAATTTCCTGCTTTTCAGAATTCCAAGATTGGAAACATTTGTCAATGCTAACCAGTAAACAAGTTCATCCATAATATTCTTATTAAAACCAGGGTAAACCTCTTTAATGTAAACTTATCTTTACAGATAAGCCTGTAAAATCTTAATAATT
>JAKPQU010000214.1 GCA_029555925.1 Bacillota bacterium | reverse complement strand
ATTTGCCTTATTTAATTTGTTTTACAGACAATAAATTAGCCCTTATTTAATTTTTAATTCCATATAAAAAACTAATTTTTCTTCTCCAGAGCCTGCCAGGCAGAAGCTTTTTATGGATACCCTTTTACCTGTTACGGTACTTAGGAATGAAAATTTAATTGTCTCTTTCCTCGCGTCACGCGTTACGCGTTACGCGTCACGATTAATATATTTGAGACATTTATTTAACTGCCATTCCTTATAGCTAAAGATAAATTGTTAGTAATGAACCTTACACTATAAAACAGTCTAATTACCTGGAACTGTACTTGTTTTTGCTCACTGGTCACTGCTCACTGATAACTGTTCAAGTCTTTCTTTAACGCTGTTCCCTTTAAGATTTTCCAGAAACATAACGACAGCATCTTCGTTATCTTCCACATAATAATTTTTTCTTATGCCTATTTCCTTGAAACCGAGTTTTTTATATAGTTTTATTGCTACTGCGTTGGATTTTTTTACTTCCAGTATTGAATGACTTGCTTTATATTTAATAGCCTCTCTGAGGAGCCTTATAACAAGAGACATGCCTGTCCCTTTACCTCTATGGTTTTCATCTACAACTACAGTAGTAATATGGCACTGTCTCATTTTTAGCCACATACCGGCATAACCTATTACTTTATCATCTTTGATAGCAACAAAGTATATGCCGGAAGGATTCAGATTTACTTCACAGAAGAAAAGAGGGGCAGGCCATATGGAATCTGGATAGGTCCTTTTTTCAAGTTCCATAACTTCAGAGAGATGGGAATTTTCCATTGGCTCGATTGTCCAGTCCATGGGCGTGACGCGTGACGCGTGACGCGTGGTATCTGACACGTGTCACACGCTCACAGTTTCTCCTTTTTTATTTTGGCATCAGGAGGCCTTATATATACAGGTTCAAGGTTCAGATAGGAGTCTTTGTTACCCCCTATTAATTGTTCCCTTCCTAAAAAGGCTACAGAACTTCCTCTTATTATGCCATGAATATCAGGAGCCCATCTGAAAGGAATTTTCACGTTCCGGGTAATATCATCCCTGTAGTGACCTGTGTCATGACCTGTGAAATTACATGGTTCATTAATGGTGTTTATTTCAGACGCCAGATCAACCGGTTTATAAAGACTGCTTTCTTTTATCTGTATTATTTTATTATCTTTCCATCTGTAAAAACCTGCGTAAATTTCACCTTTACGGGCATCTAACATGGGAACAGTGATCCCTTCCTTTATACCAAGCTGATATACAAGGGTTTCCAGTGAATTTACTCCGGCTAAATCTATAGCTGTAACCTGTGAAAGAGTTCTGGCCGTAACAAGTCCCAGGCGAACACCTGTGAATGAACCAGGGCCTTTCGTTACTGCTATACAGGCAAGGTCTGACAGTTTAATATCTTTTGATTCAAGGAGCATTTTTATGCCCGGTACGAGCCGCGTAAGCTGGGTCATTTTACATCTTATAGTCCATTCTCCAATGAGAGCTTCTCCATCTATAAGCCCTATACTGCACCAGTTTGTAGCCGTATCAAAACCAAGTATTTTCATAGATTTTATAATCCTTATAAGTGTGACGCGTTATAATCGTGACGCGTTACGCGTTACGCGTCACGCGTAATGGGCAGGCTCACTCTTCACTTTTCATGACTCACTACTCACTAATTTTTCTAAAACTTCGTCTCTGCCATTAACAGTTATTGTTCTTCTGGAAAAATTATCAGCTGTAATATCATCTATATAATCTATATTTATTCTGATAGATTGTTCCGGAAGTAATTCTGATGCTCTGTCTGCCCATTCTATGAGACATATGCCATCTCGTTCGAAATATTCCCAGTAACCGAGATCGTAAAGATCACTTTCTTTAAGTCTGTAGAGATCGAAATGATAAACAGGTACCAGCCCTTTATATTCCTGTATCAGGGTAAAAGTAGGACTGGATACATTTTCTTTTACACCGAGACCTGCACATATAGCCTTGATAAGACATGTTTTCCCTGCACCGAGATCTCCTGTAAAAGCCACTGTATCACCGCTTTTTAACAGAGTGGCTATCTTTTCTCCCAGAAGGTGCGTTTCCTCCGGGTTATTTGTTATAAGAGTTTTCATAGTTTTTACCAGGTTAATGATGAATTATAGTTAGATTCATAACAGTTCATACTTTATGAGTGAGTAGTGAATAGTGAGTGGCAATGCCATATTCTACTCACTACTCACACTGCTCATTTAAATTCTAACAAGTTTTAAAATACACTGTTGACGACCCTAAATTTTCTTTCCTATTTCATCAAATAATCGCTCAATAAATTTTTCAATATTTATAGAACCTTCATCGCCTTTATCTCTGGACCGTACTGAGAGTGTTTCAGTCTCCATTTCCCTGTCGCCGACTATTATCATATAAGGTATTTTCTCAAGCTGAGCTTCTCTGATTTTATACCCTGTTTTTTCATTCCTTTTGTCTACTTCAACTCTTATGTCTCTGGACAGGAGTTTCTCAGCAATTTTTTCTGCATAGGTGATATGTTTATCAGTAATGGGAAGTATTCTTACCTGTTCCGGCGACAGCCAGAGAGGGAAGGCACCTCCGTAATGTTCTATAAGACATCCTGTGAACCGTTCGAAGGAACCGAGAAGGGCTCTGTGAATCATAATAGGTCTCGGTAATTTGCCGTCTGATCCTGCATACTTCAGGTCAAATCTTTCAGGAAGGTTGAAATCTACTTGAATAGTGGAACTCTGCCATTCTCTTCCCAGGCTGTCCCTCAGTTTTATATCTATTTTAGGGCCGTAGAACACACCTTCTCCTTCATCTATGGCATAATCAACTTTTTCTGTTTCCAGAGCTTTCCTGATAGAGCCCGTTGCTTTCTCCCATATCTCATCGCTTCCTATATATTTCTCAGGTTTTGTACTGAGTTTTACATAGAAATCATGGAAGCCGAAGGTGCGATTAATATCGATGGCAAACCTGAAAGCTTTGAGAATTTCTTCATCTAACTGATCTTCTCTGCAGAATATATGGGCATCATCCTGGGTAAAGCCTCTTACCCTGAGAAGTCCGTGAAGAGCGCCTGATTTTTCATATCTGTAGACGGTACCCAGTTCGAAAAACTTTACAGGAAGATCACGGAAACTCCTCACTCTACTCCGGTAAATCAATACATGGCCGGGACAGTTCATTGGCTTTAATACATATTCCTGTTCATCTACAGGTACAAAATACATATTTTCTCTGTAAAATCCTTTATGGCCTGATGTTTCCCAGAGCTCTCCCCTGAGAAGATGAGGTGTCATGACCATGTCATAACCTCTTTTATAATGTTCCTTTTTCATGAAATCTTCAAGTATGGTTCTGAGTATTGCCCCTTTAGGAGGGTAGAATATGACGCCGGGACCTGCTTCGTCGAATGTATTGTAAAGTCCAAGGGCCGGACCGAGTTTTCTGTGGTCACGTTTTGCTGCTTCTTCCAGCTTTTTCAGATATTCGCCGAGTTCTTCCTTTGAAGGGAAAGCAGTACCGTAAATTCTCTGGAGCATCTGGTTCTTTTCATCACCTCTCCAGTAGGCTCCGGCAATTTTTAGCAGTTTAAAGGCTTTTACCCTTCCTGTTGAAGGTAAATGAGGACCTCTGCAGAGATCTGTGAAATTTCCCTGCTCGTAAAGACTTACATGAGGTTCTCCCAGATCCTGTATTACTTCTACTTTATATGTTTCACCGATGGAAGTGTAAAATTTTACAGCTTCCTCGGAAGTCATAACCTTTCTCTTTATGGGAAGGTTTTCTTTTATTATTTCTTTCATTCTTTTTTCTATCTTTTCCAGATCTTCTGGAACAAAAGGAATTTTTTTATCAAAATCGTAATAAAATCCGTTTTCTACTGTGGGGCCTATAGTTATTTTTACATCAGGATAAATATCTTTTACTGCCTGAGCCATTATATGGGCGGTAGAATGCCTGCATATGTCAAGGCCTTCCGGATCTTCTGCAGTGATAAGTTTTACAGTCCCATCCTCTTCTATGGAACTGCCGAGATCCAGCAATTTATCATTTAATTTTATAGCAATAGCTCCTTTTGTGATTTTTTTATCCAGTTCTTTTAATAACTCCGTTCCTTTTATACCTTTAGGAAATTGTTTTTTTATCTCTTCGCCTACGGTTAATTCTATTTGATCCAACTAATCTCTCTCCTTTCGAATGTAGCAATCAGCAGTCAGTTACAGGGTGTATTTCATAACTGATTAAACATGTGGTACTGACGCGTAACGCTTGATTCGTGATGCGCGTCATGCATCACTTTTCACTTTTCACTCTTCTCATAAACTATAATTACCTGCTATTATAGTTTTATATTGCTTCTTTTGCAAGAAAATTTTTCTCACAAAATAAATCAGGACAGACACGGTCTGTCCTGATGGTATATATAATTTTTCTGAATGCTGATAAGCTGAGCGCTGACTGCTATAAATAATGGGCGCTAGTGGATTTGAACCACTGACCCCTACCGTGTCAAGGTAGTGCTCTTCCCCTGAGCTAAGCGCCCGATGCTCAAGGCGACACCCGGATTTGAACCGGGGATGGAGATTTTGCAGACCTCTGCCTTACCGCTTGGCTATGTCGCCATATGCCCTGTCTTCTGATGGAGTCAAGCGGGAAACGGGATTCGAACCCGCGACACTCGGCTTGGGAAGCCGATGCTCTACCAGCTGAGCTACTCCCGCAGGAAACAGAAAACAATTTAAAAAATGCCGAGACCCAGAATTGAACTGGGGACACACGGATTTTCAGTCCGTTGCTCTACCTGCTGAGCTATCTCGGCTAACATACTGGCGGGGTGGACGGGATTCGAACCCGCGTTCTTCTGAGTGACAGTCAGATGTGTTAGGCCAGCTGCACTACCACCCCGGATTTATTTAATTTTCGTGGGCGAAACAGGACTTGAACCTGTGGCCTCCTACATGTGAACCAGGCGCTCTGCCAGCTGAGCTATTCGCCCTTTCCAGACATACTATATTATAATAAAAACTCTCTTCTGTCAAGAGTTTTTTTAATGCGGAGGAAGGGACTTGAACCCTTATGGACGCAATGTCCGCTAGGCCCTCAACCTAGTGCGTCTACCAATTCCGCCACCTCCGCTCATCGGAGACCGTAATGTGAAACATTATACTATATTTAATTTGATAAAGCAAGAGTTTTTTCTTAATATTATAATTTTTTTTTGTAAATTTAAGTGAGAACCAGTTATATTATAAAGTTATTTTAGTTATGTACTTAGTACCGTAACAGGTAAAATGGTATCTGTAAAAAGCTTCTGCCTGGCGGACTCTGGGGAAGAAAAATTAGTTTTTTATATAGAATTAAAAATTAAATAAGGGCTAATTTATTGTCTGTAAAACAAATTAAATAAGGCAGATTATTTTTCTTCGTAAGAGCCTGTCAGACAGAAGTTGATAAATGGTTACTAATTTACCTGTAGCGGTACTTAGTACCGTAACAGGTAAAATGGTATCCGTAAAAAGCTTCTGCCTGGCGGGCTCTGGAGAAGAAAAATTAGTTTTTTATATAGGATTAAAAATTAAATAAGGGCTAATTTATTGTCTGTAAAACAAATTAAATAAGGCAGATTATTTTTCTTCGTAAGAGCCTGTCAGACAGAAGTTGATAAATGGTTACTAATTTACCTGTAGCGCTACTTAGTGCTGATAAAGGTAAATATTCCTCCGGTTGATTACTGATTTGGGGGGGGGCAGGTGTTGGGTTAAGAAGATAAACCTGAAACCAGGAATATAATTTTAACTGATGCCGAATTTACTGCTGTCAGTACCTAGAGCTTATTCTTAAATGTTCTTATATTATGCTTGCAATATAACCGTTGGATTGTTATAATAGGTTAGAGTTAAAAAGACTATTAAAATATAATTACTGTGGTGAGCATAAATAATACGTATTTGCTCTCGTAATGCGTAACGCGTGACGGGAGGAAGGCTTTTATTACATGATTATGCTCAGATCAGTAAAATTTAATAGAATATATATGCTGCTGTGATTGCAGTTTGAATGGTTTTATATGTAATCCTGGCGTTACGCGCTATGCGTTACGCGTCACGATAATTTAAAAAAGAAGAGAGTTGATCTTATGAGGCGAATGCAGGTTGATAAGTTAGGTATTGATTTATTAACTCATGATCCTGTTATTGTGCTCAAAGATGTAGAGGGGAAAAGATATCTTCCCATACTTATCGGGCCTTTTGAGGCTACTGCTATTGCTCTTGCACTTGAAGGAACAGAGGTGCCAAGACCTCTTTCTCATGATTTAATGAAATCTATAATAGATTCTCTGAAAGGAAAAGTTCAGAAAATAATAATTCATGATATTAAAGATAATACTTTTTATGCCAAGATTGTTATTGAACTTGGAAATAATGAAGTTGTAGAGATAGATGCAAGGCCAAGTGACAGTATAGCTTTAGCTCTCAGAGTTAAAGCTCCTATATTTGTTTCCGAAAGAATAGTTCTTGAGGAAACAGTCGTTGATAAAGTTGCAGAAGAGCAGGAACGTAAAAAATTCAAGGAATTTCTTGATAACCTGAAGCCAAGTGATTTTTCAAAGGATCTCCAGTTCCCCAAGGACATAGAACAGGAACAGGATAAGGAAGAAGATTAAAGGAATGATTTATTATGATCTGTCCTCAATGTAATTATGATAATAAAGATGGTGTAAGCAGTTGTGAAGAATGTGGCTTCCCCTTTCCTACAGATAGTGATGCAAATTTAAAAGAGCTTTTGGCACAGATTGATGAAGAACTCGGTCTCGAAGATGATTATGAAGAAGAGGAAGAAGAAGTTGAGCTTGTTTTACCTCAGGACGGAACGTTACTGCCTCTGAGGCTGGGTTCTCTTGCTCAATTAAAAGAACTTGTTCAGGGAGTTATAGATGGGACAACTCCTGAAGAAGATTTACTTGAAACAATAGATGATTTTCAGGAAGAAATTAATGACAGTCTAGATAGTTTAGATCAAATGGTTATATCTCCACAGGTTCAGGATGTTATGAAAAAACCTGTTAAAGCAGCCAGAATGGCTTTTGAACATTATGATCAGACTTTTGCCGAGTTAAGACTTTATTTTGCAGATAAAGATAAAGAACATTTAAAGGCCGGTTTACAGATGGAAGAAATAGCCAATTCTTATTTAAGTCTTTCCTTCAATCTTGTTAGGGAAACAATGACAAATATGCTGGGTTTTTAGTAAATATTGCTTCCTCCAGTTTTAGAAACAATAACAGATATGCCCAGTTTAGTAAATATTACCGAATTCTGTTTCATCTTCTATATCTATATCTTCCATGTTCTCATCAGAATAGGTGTCTTTTGCGCGCAACACTTTCCCTTCTTTTTCCAGTTCTTTGACCCTGTCAAAATTTACATCTACCCTTACAGATGTAGGAAGTTCTACGATTACTATACTTCTGGGAACATTTATATCTATAATAAGCCCTTTTCCCTCTGGAAGTGTAATTTCACTGCCTGCCGGTGGCAGTTCTGATTTTATTTTTCTGTAAACTTCATATTCATATTTGAGGCAACACATAAGCCTTCCGCAGAGACCTGAAATCATAACAGGATTCAGGGATAAACTCTGTTCTTTCGCCATCTTTATAGAAACAGGGCTGAACTGGTTAAGAAAGTTGGAACAGCATACTTCTCTGCCACAATGTCCCAGCCCGCCGAGCATTCTGGCATCATCTCTTACCCCTATTTGATGAAGTTCTATCCTTGTTCTGAATGTCCCTGCCAGATCCTTTACAAGTTTTCTAAAATCGATTCTGCCGTCTGCAGAAAAATAAAAGATAATCTTTTTTTTATCAAATAAGTATTCTACGTCTATTAATTTCATAGGAAGATTATGATGATAGATTTTTTTCTCTGCTATTCCGTAAGCTTTTTCCTCTTTTTTTTGATTTTCTTCTATAACCAGGAGATCTTCTTCTGTTGCTTTTCTTATTATGTTTCTCAGAGGGTAAGCTACAAGATCCTTTGAAGGCACCATTTTAATTCCCGATTTTACCGTGCCATGTTCTGTCCCTCTGTAGGTTTCAACAATAACTGTGTCTTCCGGCACAATATCTTCTATATCTCCGGGATTGAAAAATTGTACTGTTTTCATTTTTTTAAATTTTACGCATACTACTTTTGATAACATAATTAACCACCTGAATTGTTTATAAAATTCTCTACCATGAGGCGAATATTTACATTTTTCTTTATATTTTCTTTGCTCTGATTTACAATAGATATCCCTGCCAGCAGTTCTTCTGTAGATATACGGGCTGCCTCTTGCTGGAGTATTCCAAGATGATCTATATTTATCAGCCTTTTTTTATCTCCCAGTTCTTTTAATATTAACAGATCCCGGTACCAGAGCAGGATAAACTCAAAGAAAAGAGTCAGATTATCTGAGGAAAAGTGAAAGGATTTTTTTTCCATATCTCTGTATATACTTACTTTATCTATATTTATTTTATCTTTTTCTGTAGAAACCTTCCAGATATAATCTCCTTTTTTCCCGCTCACCATTTCTATTATATTTCTGCGAAATTCTTCCAGTTCATTTTTCTCCGACATATCAATTGCTCTGTCAACTCTTCCGCTGGAAATACTTCCATATAACGAAGCACTTTCTACTGAAATATTCAGCATTTTTATCAGTAATTCCTGAATTAAAGCAGGGGAGAGGAGATTGAAACGAAAAATCTGGCATCTGGATACTATAGTCGGCAGAAGGAGATGTAAATTTGTAGATATAAGTATAATCACAATGTAACTGGGAGGTTCTTCCAGCAGTTTTAAGATACTATTTTGAGCTTCTTTAGTCATAGTTTCACACTGCTCTATTATTACCAGTTGCCATTTACCGTTTACGGGTTTGAACTGTATTTTTTCCTGTATGTCTTTTATCTGTTCTATTTTTATAGAACTTCCTTCTGGCCTGATTAATAATACATTGGGATGATTGTTGGAATTTATTTTCCTGCAGTCATTACAGGCTTCGCAGCAATCTACTGTTATATCTCTGTATAAAGGTGCATTGCAGTTCAGAACTTTTGCAAAATTTAAGGCAGTACTTGTTTTCCCAACACTTTCAGGGCCTACAAAAAGATAAGAATAAGATATCCTGCCAGATATTATAGCTTTCTGCAGTAATAAAATAACTCTATTGTGACCTTTGATGTCTTTAAATGCCATAAAAAATTGTGACGCGTGACGCGTGACGCGTGACGCGGGGATATATGTACCCTTCCCTTTTTAATTGAAACCGATGCATAAAGACCTCGTAATGCGTAAAGTGTAATACGCAGGCATATAAATCTGTAACGCGTTACGCGTCACGAGATAAAATCTTTTAAATGAAAGATGATTTTTCTGTGAATTTCCTCTATATCTTCATCTGCATCCAGTATTTTAAATTTTTCCGGTTCTGCTTTTGCAAGTTTTAGATAGCCTTTTCTTACTTTTTTAAAGAACTCAATCTTTTCTTCTTCTATCCTATCAAGTTTTTTACTGGTAGTGGCTACCCTGTTTAATAATCTCTCCATACTCTGTTCGGGAGTTATATCAAGCATAAAGGTAATATCCGGATACAGCCCGTCTGTGGCAATCCTGTTCATATATTTGATTAATCTCAGATCCAGACCTCTTCCATAAGACTGATAGGCAATTGTAGAAGCAACATATCTGTCTGTTATAACTATATATCCTTTTTCCAGAGAAGGTTTTATAATTTCACAGACATGCTGATAACGGGCAGCAGAAAATAATAGTAATTCCGTTACCGGTTTCATGTTGTTAAATTTTTTATCAAGGAGTATATTCCTGATGGAATTCCCTGTATCGGTGCCTCCCGGTTCAGTACTTGACACAAACTTGAATTGTTTTTCTTCCAGATAAGTACATAATTTTTTGTGCTGTGTTGATTTTCCAGCACCTTCCAGTCCTTCAAATGAAATAAATATACCTGCCAAATTATTCAACCTTTCTAACTCGTGACACGTGACATGTAAAATGTGAGACATGACCGGTCATACGTCACTTTTCACTTTTCACTTTTCACTTTTCACTCTATTTTACAACTCTCATCATCTTTAATTCCGGATCCGTAAGACCCTGAATGTGGGCTCCCCAGGAATATTCAATCCTGAGATAATCTATTATTTGCTCTGTTATCACTTCACCGGGACATATTGCCGGTATACCCGGAGGGTACGGTGTTATCATATCTGCACTTACCCTCCCTGTTGCTTTCTCAGTGGGGACCATTTCACTGTCTGATATAAAAGCCTCCCTGGGTGACATGTGTCTCGGAGGCCAGTCAGGCATTTCAAAATGCCTTCCAAGTCTTTTTTCTACACTGTTTAACAGGGATTCATCGCTATTTTGTATTTTTTTTCTTACTATGTCTTCAATAGAATCAACAAGTTTAATAATATCTTCTCTGCTGTTTCCTATAGTTATAAGAGCCAGTACATGGAATAACTGTTGTAATTCAATCTGTACACCATATTCATATCTCAATATACGGTTGAGCTCATAACCGCTGTATCCTGTATCGCTGCAATCTACGGTAAGTTTTGTCGGATCAAAGCCGAAAACGCCCGGTGTGCCTATCAGTTCTTTCCCGAAGGTATATAATGTTTCTATGTTTTTGATTCTTTCTCTTGCATATTCGGCAATCTCAATGGTTTCAGAAAGCAGTTTCTCTCCTTCCGTAGCCATCTGCATTCTTGCCACGTCCAGAGATGCAACTATAAGACATGACGGGCTTGTACTGGTGAAAAAGCGTACAGCGCTGGCAACCCTGGCATAATCTATCCTGTTTCCCTGAAGATGCAACATGGCACCCTGTGACATGCCTCCTATCAGTTTATGGGTACTGTTGACTACAATATCCGCTCCGCATTCAAGTGCTGTTTTTGGCAGATCCGGGTGAAATTTTAGATGAGGTCCCCATGCTTCATCTACAAGGGCAATTTTTCCGCTGTCATGAACCAGTTTTATTATAGACTCAAGATCAGCAGTTGCTCCGTAATATGTGGGACTGACTATAAGAACTGCTTTTGCCTGAGGATATCTTGTCAGTGCATCTTTTACAGTATCTACTGTTACATTGTGATCCAGAAAATAAAATTTATCATAAACCGGTTCCATAAATACCGGTATGGCACCGCTTATTATAAAGGCGCTTATGGTAGATTTATGGGCATTTCTCGGGATTATTATCTGTTCACCGGGATTGGCAATGCCGAATATCATGGCCTGATTACCGGATGTAGAGCCGTTTATGAGAAAAAAAGTATTTCTTGCTCCATATGCCTCTGCTGCCAGTTCCTGTGCTTCTTTTAATACGCCTGTCGGATGATGAAGATCGTCCAGGCCAAGGACTTCAGTAAGGTCAAATGCAAGACCCTGAAGACCTACATGTTTCCTGAATTTTTCATGCATGCCTCTTCCTGCTTTATGACCCGGGCAATGAAAAGACAGTGTACCTTTCTCTACATAGTCCAGAAGGGCATCAAAATATGGAGTTTTTGTTTGATCCATTTGTATTTCACCTCTTTTTCAGTGATCAGTTATCAGTGAGCAGTTATCAGTTATAATAAACTTATAATTTATAAATTAAAACAAATCGTCATTTATAAAACTTATACTGCAGAATAAATTTACTATTTCTTTACTGTTCAGCGGTCACTGGTTACTGCTCACTGTTCACTGTAAACCTGTCGCCAATACCTGCCTGAAGTAGCTCTCCTGCGTTTCCCTGATTTATTGCTATTTCGATATATCCTGAACTCCCTTTTATAGCAAGTAACTCACCTGGAGATTTTTCAGAATAAGAATTACTCAGGCCATTTATTATTCTATCTTTAATATTTATATTTTTAAAATCTATTCCATATTTATGAAAAAAGTCTTCACGTAGATTTGTTATTAAATTACCAAATATATCTTTATAAATGATAGTTCCGCAAACTCTGTTTTGAGCATCTATAAATGGATCTATGTTATTTATAGTTTTTATATTACCTGTTTTTACCCCCATAAGATAGGGTGAGATACCGGTACTTAAATATGCTGCTACAGGAGCAAAAATATCTCTTCCATGAAATGTGTTGCTTATCTCAGGAAGAAAATAAGTTTTATCTGTTATTTCTATTATTTCATCTTCTTTCTGATTGTATATACCTGATAATACTCCGTTATCCGGGCCTAAATATAAAAAACGAGATGTTTTAATTATGATGACCTTCCTGGCACTACCCACACCTGGATCTATTACTACCAGAAATATTGTACCATCCGGGAAATATGGGGAAGAGCTTTTTAGCACATAGGAAGCTTCCATTATATTCTGCGGAGAAATATCATGACTTATATCTACAATCTTTGCAGAAGGATTTATGCCCAATATTACTCCTTTCATTGTACCAACAAATCCGTCTTTAAGACCGAAGTCTGTAACCATGGCTATCAGGTAATTTTCTTTCAATTATATTATTACTCTCCTATAATTTGAAGTATGAGTCTTCTGTTTCTGGAACAGTTATCAAAATCCAGAAATATTACCTGCTGCCATGTACCAAGGAGCATCTTCTTTTTTGCAAATGGTATTGTAATGGATGGCCCTACTATAGAAGCTCTTATGTGAGAATGGCCGTTCCCGTCTTTCCACTTCAAATTATGTTTGTATTCTATTCCCTGAGGGGCGATTCGTTCCATAGCTTCTTTAATATCACTTACAAGTCCGCTCTCATACTCTATGGTTGATAGACCTCCTGTGGAACCGGGAACAAATATAGTTACAATTCCATCATTTATTCCTGCCTGTTTTATTTCTTCAGATATTTGAGAAGTTACATCTACTACATCACAATTTCCCTTGGTAATAAAAGTTATTTCTCTTGTTTCTACTGCCACAATAACACCTACTTTTCAGTTATCAGTTATCAGGTATCAGTTATCAGCTGATGTCCGAAGTCTGAATAATTATAAACCTATTATATTCATATTCTCTGCAATATCTCTAAATCCTTCTACAGCATAATAAGCCTTTTTGTTGTGACCGAAATGGTCATGGCCGTTAATAGATTTACAAGATTGGGTGCAATTTTCAGTAAAAATGAAACTACCTGTTATGAAAAAAAACACTCTCACAATTGACTTGCAGTTTCTTTTCAATTAGAATATAAAAACTGTGAAGTTTAATTGAATATTTACCGTGAGAATTTATAATTTTTAGCTAATGACCTGAGTATAAGCATTTAATAAACGTTTTTCTCCCGTCACGCGTTACGCGTTACGCGTCACGAGAGCATATATGTATTATTTATGCTTACCTCAGTAAATGCTAATAGCTGATAGCTGAACAGTTACTAACAGACATGACCGGAGCGGTCACAACCAAATATGAAAATCAACATCCAGAGAAGGTGCAAACTTCATCATTTTCATATAAATATTTTTTACCCGTCACGCGTAACGCGTAACGCATTACGTTATTAAGGAGTTTTATTTATGGGAAAGAGACGACAATCTATGAAAATCTCCAGTGAAGTAATGGAGCATCTGTCATTATTATATGAAACTGTCCGCCTGTTTAATTCATCTCTTGATATAGAAGAAGTTCTGAATACTGTTATAGACAAGATAATAGAGGTCTTTGAAGGTGAAAGAGGCTTTGTAATGCTTTATAACAAGTCTACTGAAAAGCTCGAAATTATGGTTGCAAGAAATATGGATAAAAAGACTATAAGTGAACTGGAAATGTCTATAAGCATGACTGTAGCCAACAGAGTTTTCAATACGGGAGAACCGGTGTTGAGTACGAATGCTCTTCAGGATCCGTCTGTAAGAAGTAAGAGTATTATATTGCATGATATAAGGTCAGTACTCTGTGTCCCCATGAAGTTAAAAGATGAAATTATCGGTATTATTTACACAGATAACAGGCTTATGTCAGGCGCTTTTGATACAGATGAATTAAGGCTTCTTGCCACACTTGCAAATCAGGCTGCTACAGCTATAGAGAATGCCAGGCTTTATAAACAGGTTTCTGATAATTTATTGAAGATACAGATACTTGAAAAAGCCAAAAATGAATTCATTTCACTTCTGTCTCATGAATTAAGAACACCTATTGTACCTATTAAAGGTTATTTATATGCCCTTAAAAATTATTCGTCACAGCTGCAGGAAGAAGAAAAAATGGAAATGATAGATACTATGGAGGGACGGGTTGAGCATCTCAGCAGACTTATAAATGATTTGCTTACTATTGCAAGTATCGAAACAGAACAGTCTATGCGGCTGTTTAAAGAGACATGTGAATTCCCTGACCTTATTTCGTCTACTGTGGAGCTTTTACAGAAGAAATATCTTCTTCATAAATTTATATTTACTATGACGGACA
>JAKPQU010000182.1 GCA_029555925.1 Bacillota bacterium | reverse complement strand
TAAGCCTTCAGCTATAGAGGGAGTATTCTGCGGTCTTTAGGATAAAAAATATATAGATTATATCTTGACAATATATGGCTAAATAAGTATTATAGTATTGATAGTATTATATTTAACAAATTAAAGGAGGAGATTAATATGCCTTTCTTTGAATACAGATGCAATGACTGTAAAGGAAAATTTGAAATATTTACTATGACCAATAAACCGGATAACACAACTTGCACTTTGTGCAAAAGCAACAGAACTCATAAAATCATTTCACCTGCAGGAATAATTTTTAAGGGAAGCGGTTTTTACATCAATGATTCTAAAAAATCTTCTCAAAGCGATGCCGGGAAAGAATGTAAAAATGATAAAGTAGAAATTTAATTACCTATATGCTCCTGTAATGCGTTACGCGTTACGCGTCACGGGAGAAAAAAAGAACTGTCACAGCAAGATAAAACTCCCTGTGACAGTTCTTTTTATTGAAAAATATGCCATAAATAAACCGTTACACTATCATTAGAAAAATTTAATGTCCACATACTTGACAATACTACGCTAAACTTTTATAATATAATTATAGAAATAAAATTTATAATATAAATGAGGTGATTTAAATGTTAGCAACATGCAACCCTAAAATAAATAATATGTGCAAACCCTGGAACACTCTGTTTTCAGATTTCATGACAGACTTATGGAACGGAGAAACATGTCTCTCCGTTCCGGCAGTGGACATCATTGAAAATGAAAAGGAATTCCTGATAAAAGCAGAAATTCCCGGTATGGATCAGAAGGATATAGACATATCCATTGACGGTAACTGTCTTACAATAAAAGGAGAAAAAAAGGCAGAAACAGAAGAAAAAGGTGAAAAATACCTGAGAAGAGAAATGTCTTATGGTTCCTTTTCCAGATCATTTGCCATCAATCAGGAGATAAAGACCGATGAAATAAAAGCCGGTTATAAAAACGGTATACTGGAAATAACCATTCCAAAGGAAGAAAAGGTAAAACCAAAGAAAATAGAAATCCGGTAAGAGAACAAACCATATAAAGAAAGGGGTGTTTGAATATGAGAGAAATATTGAAAAAGCCTATTGATTATATAAAAGAAGGTTTTTCTAATTTAAGCGAAAGCCTTTCTGAAGGCTGGGAATATCTTATGAAAAATACGAGAACAGCCCTTACGAAATTCAAGAAAAGTGATGATGAATGGGATATACCGGACATACCGCCTGTAAGATGGGGGTATATGGCAAATGATATATACTGCACAGATGACGAAATTATAGTAAGACTGGAATTACCCGGTATGGACAGAGAAGATCTCAATGTTATGGCTTACGAAAACTATCTCGTTGTAAGCGGTGAAAAGAAAAGACAGAGAGAGGAAAAAAGAGGAGACTATTATCTGTCCCAGTGTGCTTACGGCCAGTTTTACAGAACCATCCCCTTACCTTACAGGGCGAAATCTGAAGGTGTAAAAGCAAAATACAAAAATGGTGTCTTAATGGTGAGGATACCATATGAAGTTACAAGAAAAGTCATAACAATAAATTAATCAAAAAAGGCCGGTAATATGCCGGCCTTTAGTCCAAGGAGGTGAGCAGCATGTTTATATTCGGAGACTGGACATTTATCATACTGATACCGGCTTTACTTTTTTCAATATATGCCTCTATAAAGGTAAAGTCTGCATTCAATGAATTTTCAAAGACGGGGACATTTTCAGGAATTACGGGGGCACAGATAGCAAGAGAACTGCTATGGAGAAACGGTCTTTCCTGTATTCCTGTTGAAATGACAGATAGCTATATGGGAGATCATTATGATCCTGCAGGAAAAGTATTAAGACTTTCCCCTGATGTTTACAGAGGTAATTCCATTACTTCCCTGGGAGTAGCGGCACATGAAGTAGGGCATGCCGTTCAGCACAAAGAAGGATATTTACCTCTTGCGCTGCGCTCATCTCTTGTGCCTGTTGCAAACCTGGGGACTTATGCTGCATTTCCCCTGTTCTTTGCCGGTTTTCTCTTCAGTTCTGCCTTCATGGTAAACATAGGGATATACCTGTTCCTGGGAGCTGTTCTATTTTATCTCATAACACTCCCGGTGGAATTCAACGCAAGCAGGAGAGCTCTTGCAATGCTGCAAAAGGGGCAGTTTATGACCGTAACGGAGATGGAAGGAGCAAAGCATGTTCTCCATGCTGCAGCAATGACCTATATAGCAGCATTTCTCATGGCAATTGCAGAACTTCTCAGGATGATCATCTTAAAAGAATCTCTTGATAATCGCTGATGTTCTTTATCATAAAGGGCTGAGCTCAGGACAGTTCAGCCCTTTTATATTTTATTCCAAAGATACAGTCAGAAACTGATTTCAAATACCGCCATACCTTCTATAAGACTATAGCCATGGTAGATAAAATAGTCGTGCCAGATGAAACCATAAAGAAACGTCTTGAAGCCAGCAGCCACACTGTAGAAGAAAAAAGTGATATCCATGTAGATATGGGAAAGGTAAATCTCGGCGGTAATACCGGATTCAAATCTTCCCGCCTCCTTATGGAACTTAACCGTTCCAGAGGGGACGCAATAAAACAGGAACTTTCCACAGGAAAAGACGATCTCGTATTTTCCTTTTCCAGCCAGCCAATAAATCTTTTAACAGGATTTGTTCTTTTACTGACGAATATAACCTTCTTTAAAAAGAGAAGAAAATCTTTATAATTTTCTGCTATAATCCTTACAAATATTTTATTGAGAATGTTATTTATACTTTTGCAGATTTCTTGAAAACAGTTGTTACCAGTTAGCTGCTAAAAGTTAATAGCCTGCCATAAAAAAGGCTTAGAAAATATTAAAGAAAGGAATTATTTATTATGACAGAAACGTACAGAAACATGTGGAGTGAACTGGGATTAAATCTGGAAGCTCATGATGGACTTCTGGGAGTTCTTTCAGATGCATACAAAAATATCTATCTATCACAGAAAAACCGCCCTGAAGGCATGAAATATTTCGATTTTGTAATTTCAGAGGTTCACGGTCTTCGTATAAAAGAAATATATCAGGCAAAAAAAGAAGGAAAAAAGGTAATAGGAACCTTCTGTGTTTATGTTCCTGAAGAACTTATCATTGCATCAAACGGGGTATCGATAGGTCTCTGTGCAGGAGCAGAAGTGGGAAGTACTGAAGCGGAGAAATATATTCCCAGAAATACCTGTGCTTTAATTAAAGCATTTATGGGCTTTAAACTTGCAGGACTCTGTCCCTATGTAGAACTTACAGACCTTATTGTAGGAGAAACTACATGTGATGGTAAAAAGAAAGCCTATGAAATATTCAATGATATAACAAAAAAAGTCTATGTTATGGAAATCCCAAATATGAAAGAAGAAGAAGGAAAAAGACTCTGGAACAGTGAAGTAAAGAAATTTGCCGGGAAACTGGAAGAATTAACAGGAGAAAAACTGACTGTAGAAAAACTTAAAGCAGCAGTAAAGATTGTAAATGAAAAGAGAAAAGCTCTTCAGAGACTTTCTGATTTACGCTCTTATTCCCCATCTCCTGTTTCAGGACTTGATGCCCTTCTCATAAATCAGGTTTCTTTCTACGATGATCCCATTCGTTTCACACAAAAAGTTCATGAACTCTGCAATGAACTGGAAGAAAGAGTCAAATCAGGTATGGGAGTAACAGAAAAGGTGAGTAAAAGAATTCTCCTCTCAGGTTCTCCTATGGCTATACCTAACTGGAAAATACATTCCATAATAGAAGGTCTGGGAGCTATTGTAGCAGGTGAAGAAGCATGTGTGGGAGAAAGGAATTTTCGAACACTTCTGAATGAAGATTTTACTTCTGTAGAAGAATGCCTGAACAGTATATCGGAACGATATCTCACAATGGACTGTGCCTGTTTCACGCCCAATAAAGAAAGGCTGGAACACATTAAAGATATGGTAAAAAAACTGAATATTCAGGGGGTTATTCATTATTCATTACAGTTCTGCACTCCCTATATGATTGAAGCCTATAAAGTTAAAGAAACACTGGACAGTATCGGTGTGCCATGTATGAAAATAGAAACTGATTACAGCATGGAAGATGCAGGACAGTTGAAAACAAGAATTGAAGCTTTTATTGAAATGATTAAATAGTGAGATAAAAAGGGGTCAATTCATGAAATATGCAGGCATAGACATAGGTTCGAGATTTATAAAATATGTACTCATAGAAAACAGTAATATAATAGAATTTTATAAAGAATCTACCGGTCATAATCCCCTGAGTATCTGCAATGAAATGATAAAAAAAACAGAACCTGACCTGCTCACTGCTACAGGTTACGGTCGTTATTTACTGGAACTTAAAGATATAAAAAGTATTACAGAGATAAAAGCTGTTTCCATAGGCGCAAAAAAGTTATTTCCTTACTGCAGGACAGTAATAGATATTGGAGGACAGGATACAAAGGTAATAGGACTCGATGAGTCAGGACATGTATCAGATTTCGAAATGAATGACAGATGCGCAGCAGGAACGGGGAAATTCCTTGAAATCATGTCTCAAACACTGGGTTATAAACTTGAAGATTTTGGGAATGAATCCACCTGTGCAATAAAGGAAAAGATAAAAATAAACAGCATGTGCACTGTTTTTGCAGAATCTGAAGTCATAAGCCTTATTGCCAAAGGAACAAAAAGACATGATATTGCACGGGCACTGCATAATTCCATAATAGACAAAATTATCCCCCTTGTTAACAGGGTTGGATTAAAAGAAGATATTGTCTTTGCAGGAGGATGTGCAAGGAATGCATGCCTGAAAAATATTATTGAAGAAAGATTAAAAAAACCTATATGGATCTATGAAAATCCAGAAATAATTGCAGCCTTCGGTGCTGCTCTTTACGGGCAGAAAAATCATTAAATAGTGAATAGTGAGTGGAAAACTCTACTTCTACTCACTACTCACTGTTTATAGTTTTTTGAATATTTTTTTACCTGTTACTGTACCTGCAGTCTATATCGTAACGCGTAACGCGAGGATAATAAACGTTCTAACAATTTGTAAGGGTTATTTCTTTACAGTCTCTAAACTATTTAACTCCCATTTTTTCAGTGTTAAATATGGAAGGATTCATTTTAAGAACCTGCTCCGGGATAACAGGTTTAAATTCCATATGGGCCAGAATATCCTTTTCTATGTCGATGCCGGGAGCAACCTCCACGAGGTGGAGTCCGTCGTATTCAAGCTTAAAAGTGCACCTTTCAGTTATATAGGTAACAGGAGTTCCTTTCTGGCATGCATATTCCGCGCTGAAGGTTATCTGCTGAACTTTGTTTACGAATTTTTTGACTTTACCTTCCTGTAATATCTTGAGTTGTCCGTCTTTAGCTTCCACCTTCAAACCGTCTGCGGTAAAGGTGGTACAGTATACGACCCTTTTGGCATTCTGAGTAATATTAATGAATCCTCCGCAGCCGGCGAGTTTGGGGCCGAATCTGCTTACATTTACATTGCCTTCAGGGTCAATCTCTGCTGCTCCCAGGAATGCAATATCGAGGCCTCCTCCGTCATAGAAATCAAACTGATAGGGCTGATCGAGGACACATAAAGGGCTGTAGGAAGCTCCGAAACTGAGTCCCGATGCGGGAAGTCCTCCTATGGGGCCTGATTCCACAGTGAGAACCATTCTGTCTCTTACTCCCTCTTCTTTTGCCACATTGGCAATACCTTCAGGCATACCGATACCGAGATTTACCACACACTGCCCGAGAGGAAGTAATTCGAATAATCCTCTTCTTGCAATAAGTTTTCTTATATTCATATCCATGGGGCTAAAGAGGGAATCCTCGGGATATGCCACCTGTCCCGAATAATAAGGGCAGTACTGTTCTCCGAAGGTCTGCATATGAAGTTCAGGAGTTTTTATCATGTCTACCACTACTATGTAATCTACGAAAATGCCAGGAATCTCAACGAAGAGATGATTTATTCCGCTGTGTCTGGCAAGTCTCATGACCTGGCATATGACTATGCCACCTTTCTTTTTTGTAGCCATTGCCTGGGCAAGGCCATCAAGAGTGGCCACTTCCTGTTCCATACTGATATTTCCGAATTCATCTGCAGTGGTGCCTCGTATAAGTGCCACATCTATATCAAAGTGTTTGTATTTCAGATATTCCTGTCCGTCAAGGTCTATAAGAGTTACAATATCTTCTTTTGTGGCAGAATTGACTTTTCCTCCTTCGACACGGGGATCGACAAAGGTTTTTAGCCCTACATGGGTGATGGTGCATGGTTTACCTGCAGCAATATCGCGGAACATATGAGAGATTACGCCCTGCGGCAGATTATACGCTTCAAGTTCTCCGGCAGTGGCGAGTTTCCCCAGTTTAGGCGCAAGTCCCCAGTGACCTCCTATGGCACGTTTTACCATACCGCTGTTTCCGAAATGATTTAACCCCCTTGTTTTACTGTCACCCTGGCCTGCAACAAACATAAGTTTTAAATCTTTCGGGTGACCTTCACCGAGGAAACGCTCCTCCAGAGCAGATGTAAGGGCTTCAGGATGACCGCTTCCCACAAAACCTCCCACAACAATAGAGTCTCCGTCTTTGATGAGCTTTACAGCATCCTGTGCTGTAATGAGTTTGGATTTCATTCTGTTTCTCCCTTCTTTTGTTCGTAACGCGTGACGCGTCACGATTTCCATAAATTCCCGTCTTTATTTGCCCCATTTAAACAACGATGAAAGTATACCTTTCCCGCCGATTTTTTTATCTTCTTTATTCTGAAGCGAATTTCTCCCGAGCTTTTTCTGTGCAATTTTAAGTTCCTGAAGTTTTTTCGTTATATTCACTATATTTTCCTGTGTCAGATTGAACTGACAGGCAAATATTTCTATTATACTATCCAGTGCCTGTACCGGAACAGAATCTTTCGTATGTCCCAGCTTTTTTACAGAATCTTCGAGAACTGTTTTTGCAATGGGGCCTACTATAGAAACAAGATATTTCTCCAGTTCATCTACAACATGTATATTCTCACCGTAAAGTGATGTATATAACATTCTGGCTTTTTCATCAATAGCTTTCAGATCCTGAAGTTTTTTGGTGATACTGGAAATATTCTCTTCAGTAAGATTAAACTGACAGCAGAACATTTCCACTGCTCCGTCAAGCTGCTCCAGAGGAAAAGTCTCTAGCGTATAACCGAGCTTTTTCACAGAATCTTCAAGAACTGTTTTCCCTATGGGCCCTACTATGGAAACAAGATATTTCTCTATTTCTTCCATTACATCGACATCTTCCTGCTTATCCAGCATACCGGTAATACTTTTCTTAACATGTTCCTGAACGGTTTTAAGCTCTTCCATCTTCTTGATTATACTTAACATATTTTCCTCTGAGAGATTGAACTGACAGGAAAACATTTCTATTACACCGTCAAGTTTTTCTACAGGCATAGTTTCTACGGTATAACCCAGTTTATTAATAGAATCTTCCAGCACAGATTTTCCTATTGGCCCTACAAGTGATACAAGATGTTTTTCCAGTTCTGCAATAATATTTTTATTACCAGGTAACACTGTTACAACTTCCTCTCCTTTTTCTTTTTTCTCCTCATAGATATCTTTAATTTCAAAAGAGGTAAAACCATAAAATTCTTTAGAAAAATCAATCTTATTGACATCCAGAATGTCCCTGATGTCTCTTATATTATCAAAAGAACTTATAATAAGTCCCATTGCAGTCATAAAAGAGGTTCCTTTCGCAGAGACAAGATTTTTATAACTATCTCTCATAGATTTTTTAGTCAATCTCGGCAGAGAAAACTTATATGATTTTATATTCAATTCACTGTTAATATAATCATGAAAAGCTTCTAACTGAATTGTCCCGCCGCAGAATATGATTGTTTCAAATTTATCCAGGCTGTATTCGTTTCCTGCCAGAGTTTTCAAAAATTCGTCAGTCCATTCTTTAAAAACAGGACGTAACAATTCAGATGTAAATTCGTCATGTTTTTTCTTCTTTATATCCTCTGCATTCTCAAAATCCAGTTGTCTGGCAACCATAAGAGCCTGAGTAAAAGTTTTCCCACCAAAAGGGTAAGATGCAGTTAAAGTCACTTTTCTGTCTTCTATAAAAGTCAGAGATGTGCCTTCAAAGCCTGTATTTATTATGAGCACATTATTCTTTTTATCTTTCATCATAAAATCAGCAAGAAAACTGTCTGCAAAAGGTTCTGCAATTATTTTAAAGTTATTGCACCCTGCCTGAAGAAGAGTTTCTCTCATATTCTCATAAGCTTTCTTTTTTATGGCTATAACTCTTACCTTCATAACGTTTTCTCCTGACGTAGAGTCTATATTATAAGTTATAAACCAGTCTTCCAGAGGTAAAGGTATAATTTGCCTGAATTTATCATTTAATACATGCTTATCTGGCATGGTTAATGGAAAACCTAAAGATTTTACAAATAAAGTTTTTATAAAAACACAGTAAGGAGAGAGAGAAACAATAACTTCTTTGTCATTCATATCTTTAAGAAGAGATTTTACTGCTTTACTCATGAAAGGAATATCAGTTATAACACCTTCAGCCATACTATTTTCAGAAACATTTTTAGTGCCTATCAATCTTGGATATATATGTTTTTTGCTATCCAGATCAAGCTGTAAAATTTTTATTTCCCATGATCCTATATCAAGGGCAACAGTATTTGAAAATCTCCCTTTCAAGTCAGAAAGTTCGGATGTATTCTCAATTTTGAACAATTCAGAGAAAACAGACGTATCTGTTATAGGTACCTTCTCAGAACTATCTTTTAATC
>JAKPQU010000180.1 GCA_029555925.1 Bacillota bacterium | reverse complement strand
CGAAAATAAATCTCTGCCTGAACATGACGCTCAAATATTTCACAGATGCCCTGTGTAAGAGCCTCCCCCGGAGTATTTCCTCCGCACATGCCATTTGTACTGTAGATATACCATAAAAAACGATAAGGAAGATATTCAAGTCTGTCTTCATTCACGTTATAGTAAGGAATAAAAGGAAATTCCATGTTTTTATCTGCCATATATTCCCTGTATTTATCCCACAGCTCAGATGCGGAACAGTTATATACATAGAGGTGCCCTTTCTTAAAATCCTCGGGCATGGGCGGATACTGTCCGGACGGGAGTAATTTTTCATAAACATCATAAATAAATCCGAATTTTTTCATAGCTTCGGGGCTTAGTTCATAGGGACTGATAAGAACCTGATTCTGCAGCCTTTCCAGCAGTTCGGCAAGACCGCTTGCAAGGGATAGTTCCTCGGTAATACCTTTTCCGTTGACACCTACAGGCGTATCTTTTATACCTATTCTGCAGAAATATAAAGAATTAAGAGCATTGCCTGCCGTCTGTTTACTGGCAATAATCCTGTTCTCTTCCAAAATATTCTTTAATTTTTTTATTGTCTCTTCGGGATTAAGTTCTTTATAATGTTTAACCATAGAACCTCCTTAGAATCGTAACGCGTGACGCGTGACGCGTGACGCGAGTTTTCAATAAATAAACTTCATGTAAATCTTTATTGAAATTTCATTCCATAAAATTTTACACAAAACATTTTACAATTACACTGAATCACCCACCAGTTAATTGGTGGGCATCCTGCTTCTCAGACTAAAAATCATTGCCCTGTAGCTTTCAAAGCCTGTGCAAGACCATCTTTTGCCACTTTATCTTCAGGATTAATGGACAGTGCTTTATTGAAAGAAGTGACTGCATCTTTATATTTTTTCTGATAATATAAAGCCGTCCCCTTATCACTCCATGCAACACCGTAAAGCGGTTCCAGTTGAATTGCTCTGTCAAAACATTTCAGTGCTTCATCATATTTTCTCTGATTCAGCAAAATATAACCTTTATTATCCCATATTATACCTTTACTGGGATCAATTTCAAGGGATCTGTTATAACATTTCAGTGCTTCATCATATTTTTTCTGGCTGTCCAGAACCAGTCCTTTATCATTCCATGTAAGGGCATCAGACGGGGAAAGCTCCAGAGACCTGTCGAAACATTTTATTGCTTCATCATATTTTCCCATCTGAGACAGAGCATATCCTTTATAACGCCATGTAATGGCATTATTGCCGTCAAATTTTAATGCTTGATCATAAGCAGTGACAGCTTCATTATATTTATCCAGTTTTGACAGGGCATAACCTCTGGCACTCAGGACAAAACCGTTATTTGACTGAAGTTCCAGAGATTTATTATAACACATCAGGGCATAATCATATCTTTTCTGAGAACTTAAAGAAAAACCTTTATTGTACCATGTAATGGCATTAAGAGTATCGTATTCGAGAGACTTATCAAAACATTTTATAGCATCGTCATGATTGCCCTTTGAAGACAGAACAAGCCCCTTTTCATTCCAGGTTGCAGGCTGATTTGGCTCAAGCTGCAGAGATTTATCGAAACATTTTATTGCTTCATCATAGTTATTTTTGCAATATAATGCTTTTCCTTTATTATACCATGCAGTTTCCAGTTTTTTATTCAATTTCAATGCTTCATCATAAAGTTTAATGGCTTCATCATATTTTCCCTCTCTGGCAAGAGCTAATCCCTGATTATTCAAAGCTATAGCTCTTTTTTCTTCATTACATGAAATATTTAACGATAAAACCAGAGACATGACTAAAATAGACACAAGTGTTTTAACACTCATAAAAAAACCTCCTGAAAAAATTAATTAGGAATGAAAATTTACTAATTGTCTCTTTCCTCGCGTCACGCGTTACGTGTTACGCGTCACGATTAATATATTTGAGACATTTATTTAACTGCCATTCCTTACTGACTTGAACATCATTATTTTCATCTTCCTGTTACAGGTAGAGATAACAGAGAGTGTCATATATTTTGCGTAAACTCACCATGAAATAAGGCTTCCGTAGAGGTTTACACACAATTTATGACACAGTCGAATAATGCTCACACCGGTAATTATAAAATATGATAGTTATTTTATTGCAGATTTTATGCCATTTCCGAGAACAAGTTGCCTGGCAGCATCCGTTACTGCTCCGATCTTTACAGCATAACTTGTTTTCTGTGCAATATCCTCATCTGTTACTATATGGACATCTAAAAGACCATCTGTTTTATAACCGGTACGTAAAAAATTCAATTCGCTCAGGCAGCAACTCCAGCCATTGAGCCAGGCAAGAAGTTCTTTTTCCTGTTCTTTCGAACCATTGAAATGAACCAGAACATCAATATCACTGCCGGGGCCGGCCATAGCATTTTTTGTACTGCCAAAAACATACATAGCTCTGACAGAAAATCTATCGGGATCCAGGTTTGCAGCTATACGTTCTGCCATATAAAGACGCCAGCGCCAGTATTCTTCGCTCTGCTGTTCTACATATTCTTTTGTTTCTTCACTTATATCCCCGGTAGGTCTCGGCTTACTTAACATGCCTAGTGCTTCATCCAGGTCTGCATTCATAAAAATCTTCAATATCATGCCATCTGTACTTTTCGGTACATCAATTACATAGATTGTATGGGAAAGAAAAGCATAGTCTGGTAAAATATCGGGAAGGATATTATGAGAATTCTTTAAAAATTTTTCATTAAATATAATACCTTCATCATCAGGATAAAGAGGCAGATAACGAATGGACGCTTCCACAAGATCCTGAAAAAAATGGGTTCCAAAAGAAAGATCGGGAAGATAATTACCTTTTTGTCTGGCTATTTCAATTAATACTGCCGTATTATTTATATCGGAATAGGTAACATTCACACCTAGTTTAATATCTCCCCTGCTTCCCCACCTTCCGGGGCCCATAAGTATAAACTGCCTTTTAGGCAACAATTTATTCAATTTACCTACGGCAATAGCTACAGAATTCAAATCACTCAGGCTGGAAAGTTTATTGTAATTCAGTGGATCTACATAGACTATATGAGTAATATCTGGGACTTTACCATTGGACACGTAACGTTTTGCAGAAAACACAATTTTCTCTTCAGGAATATCCTTGGGTATTATTGAAGCTACAGCACCTTCTCCAAAGCTCTGAGGTCTGCACTGGAGAAGATAAAAATCTTTACCGTCGGAAGCAAACTCTATATCTACAGGTGTATCGAGTTTTTCCCTGAGTAAATCAAGAATAGTCTTTACCTGTCTGACAAAATTTGTATTATTAATCAAACCTTCAAAGGTAACGAGAAGATCATGTTCTTCTAAATCTATTTCGAATCCCATAGGAATTTTCAAATGATTATGCTCATAAATAGAAAAAACCTGATTTATTGCAGGATATTCATTACCATATTCTTTTAAAAGATATTTTATCTCAATTGTTTCAAATTTCTTTGTCTCCAGATTTATAACATCAATCTTCTTGGGAGCATAACGAACAATCTCTTCTACAGACATATTTACTTTAAGTCCCGGCTGTCCGGGAGCAATAAGCTTGGGATAATCATCACTGACCCTGTCTACTGCTCTTGTGCCCAGTCCGGGTACAAGCCTTATAAGCCCGTCTTCTCTCTTGATACGGGGAGACCATCGAAATTCATTGTTGCTGAAAGCAACACCTGCAAAAGCAGGAAGAAAATATTTTCCCACCCTGGTTCCTACAACTTCCTGTATCATAATACCCATTTCTTCATAAAAATCTAAAAGTCCCCTTTCGGCGCGGTATTCTATAGGGTCAGGCCCCAGTGTCGATGCATATACTTCTTCAATGGCATCCATAAGAGCTTCAAGTCTTTCCTGCTTACTTCCCTGGTTTGCAATAAATAAGCTTTTGTATTTTCCGGAAAAGGCTGTGCCCATCCTGTCTTCCAGGAGACTTGAACTTCTTACTATAAGCGGCCTGTCTTCAAAATCATCAAGTGCCATAGAAAGACCCTTGACTATTTCCGGAGACAGATGAGAATTCTTAAAAACCTGTATAATATGAGGATATTCCTGCCGTATCTGATCTATTTCCTTATATTTCTGTTCTACCACATCTTCAAGGTTATTATAACGGAAAAAACTTAACAGTCCGTCAGAAGTTATATACCATGTTTTAGGACTCTTCAAATTTTTGAATAATTCCTTATATTCACTGCTGTTTTTAATAATCTGCATGGCAAGAAAAAGGCCGGCACTTTTACCGCCCAGTTTGCCGTGGCCTTTTAAAGGTAATATAGTCCTTTGAAAAAGCTCATAAAAATCATCTATTTTTATATAATTTTTGGCAACATTAATAAATTGAAGCTGATCGGTAAAGAAACGGCGTATCAAAGATACACGTAGGCCTTTTTCTACAAAAGGCGGAATATCCAGGTCACCCATGCTTATCTGCTTGTACCTTCTTATAGCATCTGCAATTTCCGTAATAAGAGAATCGGGATTTTCAAGGGTATTAACCAGAAAACTTGATTTATCTTCTTTAATCCATTTTTGAATACAGAAGAGTATTTCTTCATCACTGAGAGATTGTTCTGCAATAACAAAGGTTTTATCTGTCAGTTCTCTTGCATTTGAAATAACCTTTTTTTGTGCAGGCTGATTTTCATCCGACCCTTCACCGAGATCTATTGAAATCTTCTGAAGTAATATACAGGCCTGACTTATACCGCTCCGGCAGAGATAATTCATCATCTTTCTTGTAATGCCCATAAGGAGATTCTGATCCGTACTGCTCAGGAGTTCCAGTATAACCTTCCACTCGGCCTTCCTGTTTTCCAGAATATCTTTTTTTATTCTTTCCATCTCTAAAAGAGATTGTTCAAGGCGCCTCTGCATGATAAAATGAGATAGTCTTTCCGAAATAGTATTTAATAACTTGCGCTCTTCTTTAAGGAAAGGTCCTTCGTCCTGCTTCGGCATTTCCTTTATATAATAAACCTCTATAGATCCTATGGATTTACCCTGACATACAATATCTGCTTTCTGAACCCATGGCGTTTCTTTAAAATCAGGTAAAGCATAATAAACCTGTTCGTAAAAAATTCGCACCCGGCACAGTTCAGGATATTGCCACCCGGGAGGCATGACTTTTATTATAGAATTAAACACCTCCTTTATTGTAGAACCGGGTCTGATAAGCAATTCCTCTATCTGGTAAAGGCAGGTCAGCTCTTTAAATCTTTCCTGAAGCTCCAGTATCATTTTATTTACAGGTTTATCTCCGTCACTCATAAAAATCTCCCTTCAATCATATTTAATTTCCACCTTCACTTCGATACCAGTCATAAAGCTTTTTAGACTCAGATTGCTCATAGGGAATTCTTTTCTCATTCCATTCCAGCTTCCAGGCCATATCTATATAATATTTTGCATCTGCAATATCCTTTAAAGACAGATAACAGCTTGCCATCCAGATATAATTCATATAATAATTCTGATCCAGTGACAGAAGATAATTACATTCTGCAATAGCCTCACTGTATCTCCTCTCATTATAAAGGGGAACTACTTTATTATTAATAGCATTATCACAGTAAGTCCTGCTGGATGTTTTATAATCCACCTGAGCAGGAGTAGCTGTATAGGAAGGTACATACCCTGCAGTCACTCCCGGTGTTTTATAGGTTACGCGCCGCCTGGTAGGAATTCTTGTCGGCACAGCAGTAGGAATAACAGGAGTTTGTATATATACAGGCTCTGTCGGTATAACAATGACTGATGTCGGTTTTACTTCCGTCACAGTGAACCTGGTTGACTGTTTTACAGGTTCAGGTGAAGGGCTGTTTTTTTTAACAGGCGTATCAATTGCCACAACAACAGGAGTAATGACAGGAGTGGCAGGGATAGCAGAAGGAGTGGCTGAAACAGTACGGTTATGAGTAAATTTCAGAGCATAAATAACGCCGAATATACCTAATATAAAAACAGTAACTATGGCAAGAGATAAATATATTACATGAGATACTTTCAGGGAAACAGACAGAAACCCTGTATCAGATGACTTTTCTGTCCTGTCTGCTTTATTTTCTTCCCTCTGAGATTCTTCTTTGAGCTGTTCATCTTTTTTTACGGCCCCTCCACCGACAAAAGCTTCATCCTGAGAAATATCTGTTTTATTCTCCGTTACGGATTCGGAAAGAACTGTTTCCAGCATAGCAGGAATATCAGCAGATGGAGTGGAAAGCACCCTTTCCACCATGGCAGGAATTTTATCAGGTTCTATGGGAATCAATTTTTCAGGTATATAAGTTTTATCGGGTCTGTATATTTCCTCTTTCTTATCTATTATTTTTCTTGTCTTGCCATAACCGCAGAAGGGGCATATGCTGTCCCTGCCGATTTCTTCACCGCAACTTTTACAGTATTCCTTATCGGGAGTAATTTCCTCTATTACCGGCATGACAAGTCCCACTGTTATGTCTTTATCAAAATCACCTTCCGGGTGCTCATCAGGAGGTTTCCTCATATCATATCCGCAGAAAATACATGTTTCTTTTCCCGCTTCAAGCTCTTCTCCGCATTTAGAACAGTACTGAGCAGAGGAAAATTTCTTTTCTCTTTTTTCTACATCTGTTAATTTGTTTGTTTTCCTGTAACCGCAGAAAGGACAGATTGACTTACCTGTCCCTACAGGATTACCACATTTATCACAGAGCTGTGACTCCTGAATTTTATCAGGTTCCATTCTATTGTCTTTCCGAGAACAATGATTACAGGTATTTTCCCATGATGATATTTCTTTACCGCAGCTCGGACAGTATTTCCCTGAAATTAAATCGCCAGATTTGGAACGAATAGTTACTATTCTTTTTATCTCACATACTGCACAGTATTTCTTATTTTGCGGTACAGGCTTATTACAGGTCAGACAGGTGTTAATTAATTTATTTGTTTCATTATGTCCATCAATATTACCGGATTTTTTCTCATACCCGCAGTAAGAACAAAATTTCTTACCTTCTATAATTATCTTGCCACAGTTAGGACAGTATTCCTGTGGTTTATTTTTTTCAAAAGGCATTTTATAACCTTTCTATCTGCCAGGGGGTTGTAAAAAATAATATATCATATTTAGAATCGTGACGCGTAACGCGTGACACGTGACGCGAGGACAATAATTTGACAGGTTATTTTCTTACAGTCCCTGAGAATTTATTTTATACAATTATAACAAAAAATTCCTTTTCTGTATATATTTCCTGCCCATCTTAATAGTTAAAAGTGAGTAGAGAGTAGTGAATAATGACCTCGTAATGCGTAAAATGTAATGTGTGATCGGCAGGGATTAAACCCGTCACGCGTTACGCGTTACGCGTCACGACAACTTAAATTCTAAACAAGTAATGAAATACTATAATTGATTATAATTCCGTTATTACAGGTTTTTGAAGGGTTTAAATAAATTACGTCGAATTTTCACAGATCTCACTTCAGTAAAAATGGGCTATTCCAATTTTTTAGAAATTAAATCTCAATGAAAAGAAAGAGAGACAAAAATTGAAAAATGAACTGTTAAAAATAGGCTATTCCAATTATGTACCGGTAAATAAAATCATGTCAATTATAAGCCCTGATTCTGCGCCGGTAAGAAGACTGATAAAAATAGCAAAAAAAGACGGAAATGTAATAGATGCTACTCACGGAAGAAAGACAAAATCTGTAATTGTACTGGAAAACAAACAGCTGGTTCTATCTGCAGTAAATACAGATAAACTGGCAGAAAGATTTTATGGTATAAATATTAAAACAAATAATACGGAAGAAGAATAGAGAGGAGTAATTAAATGTCTGATAAGGAAACCCAACAAATACCTTCGGGAGAAAATTTTAAACCGTATATTTCGGCAGATCAGGTAATACCGGAATTTACATTCCTGAGTATAGGTCTTGGAATAATACTCGCCATTGTATTCGGCGTGGCCAATGCCTATCTCGGCCTTCGTGTCGGTATGACAGTAAGTGCGACTATACCTGCATCTGTCATATCTATGGGTATATTGAAAGGATTACTCAGGAGGGGAACGATACTTGAAAATAACATTGTACAGAACCTTGCTGCCGCAGCGGAATCCCTTGCTGCAGGCGTTATATTTACCATACCTGCTCTTATCATATGGAAAGTAAACCCTTCCATACTGCAGATGTTTATTATGTCTGTTCTCGGCGGTATTCTTGGCGTAATTTTCATGGTACCTCTCAGAAGATATCTTATAGTACAGGAACATGGCAAATTACTCTATCCGGAGGGAACAGCATGTGCGGAAGTTCTGATTGCAGGAGACAAAGGTGGTTCACAGGCAGTAGTAGTGTTTCTGTCCATAGCAATAGGAGGAATTTATAAATTTCTCTGTGAAGGATTAAAGCTCTGGAAATCTTCTCCAGAATGGAATATAAAAGGTATAAATAACGGGCTTCTCGGTTTCGATACCCTTCCCGCACTGCTCGGAGTTGGATTTATAATAGGTATAGATGTATCGGCTATGATGCTTGCAGGGGGCCTTATGTCCTGGTTTGTCCTCATTCCTCTCATATCTTATCTCGGCGCCGGCCTCTCAGACCCTGTTGCTCCTGCAACTGAACTTATAAAAAATCTTGATGCCGTTGGTATATGGAAAAATTATATTCGTTATATAGGTGCCGGAGGAGTTGCCTTCGGAGGAATCTGCAGCCTTATGAAATCCATGCCTGTTATAACCCAGTCTTTCAAACTCGGTATGCAGGAAGTAATAAAAACCTTCAGGGGAACACAGGAAAAACAGGAAAGAACAGCCCAGAGTATTTCCATGTTCTGGGTAATACTTGGTGCTGCCATAATAACAATCCTTATAGCAGTAATACCTTACATACCGGGACTTAATTTACTTCCCAGCATAGGTATAATAGGGGCAATCCTTACAGTAATCTTTTCCTTCTTTTTTGCCACTGTTTCTTCAAGAATTGTCGGTATAGTAGGTTCTTCTTCAAATCCTGTGTCCGGTATGACTATTGCCACACTGCTGGCAACTACTGTCATATTAAAATTCTTCGGGTTTCATGGACAGGAAGGTAATGTGGCATCTCTTACGGTGGGAGCCATCGTATGTATAGCCATAGCAATAGCAGGTGATACGTCACAGGATCTAAAGACAGGATTTATTGTAGGTGCCACTCCTAAAAGGGTACAGGTTGCCCAGATGCTTGGAGTACTCGCTTCATGTCTGTTTATCGGATACACGATTTTAAAACTCGATGAAATATATCATCTTGGCAGCAAAGGCATGCCGGCTCCTCAGGCAAGTTTGATGGCAATTGTCATACAGGGAGTTATGGAAGCAAATCTTCCCTGGGTACTGGTATTTGTAGGTATGTTTATTTCCCTTGTAGTGGAGTTACTCGGAGCATCGGCTCTTACTTTTGCCATAGGTCTCTATCTGCCTTTAAGCCTGAGCACTCCTGTTATGATAGGAGGCATAGTAAGCTGGATTGTTCATAAAATGACAAAAGACCAGGGATTACTGAAAGCCAGGCTGGACAAAGGTTTACTCATAGGATCAGGCCTAATTGCAGGTGATGCTCTTATGGGCGTACTGATAGCAATACTTGCAGGATTCGGATATATTGAACAGATAAATATAGGTTCTTCCTGGGCAGGCTCCTATCAGGATATAATATCTATTGCTTTATTTATAGGACTCGCATGTTATCTTTATATTTATTCCGTTAAAGAATAAAGTGAGGAGTGAAGAGTGAAAAAGACCGGTAATAAAAAATCTTCCTGTAATAAAAAATCTTAAAGAAGGAAAGTATAAATTCAACAAGAATTAAGGTTTATACAAAATCATAAAATATCCTCGCGTCACGCGTCGCGCGTCACGCGTCACAAAAAAAATATGTTATGGAATTTAGGGCTTTCAAAAAGAAATATTTTAAATTTTAAACCCAGGAAATCATTAAATGTAAAACATTATAGAAAACATGGTAAATTCTGGCTGGAAATTACGAGAGATACTTTAATAGACAAATTCTGTCAAAAAATATTTAATGTTCCCGGAAAATCTACTCTGGAACTTGATGATATAGGGAATAAAGTGTGGTCACTATGTGATGGTAAAAAAACCCTTGGAGAAGTTGCCGTTTATCTTGAAGCAGAATTTGGTTCGCAAATAGAACCGGTTCTTCCGAGATTAATGACTTTTATGAGACTGTTACATAATAATCGCCTTATAACATGGGAAGGTCAATAATGATTAAATATAAAAAATGTATTACCTTATTTCTTTTAGTTGCCTTTTTACTATTTATCTCTGTTTTCATAACAGGCTGTAACGATACAGTCAATGGAGTTAAAAAATTTCTGTCCGGATTTTTTCAGATGTTAAAGAGTATTTTTGAAGTACTTTACAGTAAAATATCATCTATAATAAATAAAGATAAGACACCGGCGCCGGATACAACGCCGGGAGAAACCGGCGCAGCCGCACCTCCTGATACGGCGCAGGCAACACCCAGACCAAATCCCAAAGCTCCAGATTTCATATCAACATGGGGAGAAGAAGGAGTAAAACCGGGACAGTTTAACAGTCCTCTCGGAATTGCAGTAGATTACGAAGGCTTTGTCTATGTAGCAGATACAAATAACTGCAGAATTCAGAAGTTCAGCCGTGAAGGTAAATTCATAAACGCCTATGGCAAACGTGGCTCCGACATAGGTGAACTGGATAAACCGTATGGCCTTGCCATTTCCGATATAGGAGATATTTATATAAGTGATAATCAAAACAGCCGTATCGTTAAAATAGATGGACAGGGACAGTTTCTGAGTGCAAAATGTAACGACGGAGCACAGATTGGAGAACTGCATCAGCCTATTGGACTGGCATTCGATCAGGAAGGCAATTTATTTGTTGCAGATTCCGGTAACAACAGGATAGAGAAATTAAATTATGAAGCTTTGCAGAATAATACTGCTTATAACAAAATAGAAATGAAACAGCCCGGTATGATAGTTACGCCGGACAATGGTTGGAATAAAAAATTTCCCTTACATAATGAAGGGCCAAATGCGGGGCAATTTACAACCCCCTGGGGTGTGGCAGTTTCTTCTACAGGTGATGTTATTGTAGCAGATACCGCAAACCACAGGATTCAAACATTTAGCCCTGAAGGTGACTTTATAAAACAATGGGGACAGGTAGGTACAGAGAAAGGACAATTTCAGTTTCCCACCTTTGTCGTAGTAGATCAGTTCGGTTTTATTCTGGTTGTGGACACAGGAAATAACAGAATTCAAAAGTTTGATATGGAAGGAAATTTCAAAACTCAATGGGGTGGGCCGGGATATGGTAACGGCCAGTTCAATCATCCCCACGGTATTGCTGCCAGTATAAATTCAGGTGATATTTTCATAGCAGACACGGAAAATAACAGAATTCAGCGATATTCTTACAGTGGCAGTTGGACCGTATGGTGGCAGGAACATGTCTGGAAAAAGAAAACGCCTGTACCGGCCAATCCCTCTCCTGACGCAAATCCTACAGAAGTTATTTTTTAAAAATGTAAAAAAATCTTGAAAAATAATAAAATTATGATAAAATACTTGTTTGAGTATAGAAATCAAAAAAGCAAAGGAGGAGTATACCGGTAAAACCGGTAAAAAACAATTTATAATGAAAAAAAGAAAATATTTATTCACTTCGGAATCTGTAACAGAAGGACATCCGGATAAAATGGCAGATCAGATTTCCGACGCTATTCTTGATGCCATCCTGGAACAGGATCCGGAAGGAAGAGTTGCATGTGAAACAGTTGTAAACACAGGACTTGTTCATGTAGCAGGTGAAATTACAACCAAATGTTATATAGACATCAACAAAGTTGTAAGAGATACCATCCTGGGCATAGGTTATACAAAATCAGAATACGGCATTGATGGTGCGACCTGCGGTGTTACAGTATCAATTAACGAACAGTCTCCAGATATAGCAATGGGAGTAGACAAAGCTCTCGAAGCAAAAACAGGTGAAATGGAAAATAACTCGGTTGAAGTGTTAGGAGCAGGAGATCAGGGCATGATGTTCGGATATGCATGTGATGACACACCTGAACTGATGCCTCTTCCGATTGCTCTTGCACAGCAGCTTACAAGAATGCTTACTGCAGTCAGAAAAAACGGTGAAATTCCCTATTTAAGACCTGACGGAAAATCTCAAGTTACAGTCGAATATCATGACGGGAAACCTGTCAGAGTAGACACAATCGTTATTGCAGCGCAGCATGCTCCTGACATTCCTCAGGAAGTAATTCGTAACGATGTTGTGAGAAAAGTTATAAAAACTGTTATACCTTCAGACATGATGGATAGCAAAACCAAAATTTACGTTAATCCTACAGGCCGTTTCGCCATTGGAGGCCCCCAGGGTGATGCAGGACTGACAGGCAGAAAAATAATAGTTGATACCTATGGCGGTATGGGTCGTCATGGAGGAGGATGCCTCTCAGGTAAAGATCCGACGAAAGTAGACAGATCGGGATGTTATGCTGCAAGATATGTTGCCAAAAATATAGTGGCAGCAGGACTTGCAGAAAGATGTGAAGTTCAGATAGCCTATGCAATAGGCGTTGCAAAACCTGTATCCATATATGTAGACACCTTCGGAACCGAAAAGATCGATCCCAACAAAATAACAGAACTGGTAGAGAAGGTATTCGATCTCCGTCCCGGTTCTATTATAAAGAATTTGAAACTGAGAAAGCCTATATACAGACAGCTCGCAGCAAGCGGTCATTTCGGAAGACCCGATTTGAATTTAACATGGGAAAAGATAGATAAAGCGGAAAAACTTCGTGAACTGGCAGGACTTTAATAACGTGACGCGTGACGCGTAATGGGAAGATCTGCTGGACGAAAAAAACCTTCTACTAACAGGTACACCTGCTGATAGAAGGTTTTTTTGTGCACGTTGTTTTATATTGTTTAAAGCGAATCCGTATAATACCAAATTACTTTGATCAAACTGAATAATTTGAATAACAGGTAAATACTGTCTCCCTGCCTGATGATCCTCCGAAAAAAATTTAATACCAAGTTGCTTTAATTAAACTGAACAATTTGAATAACAGGTAAATACCGTCTACCTGCCTGATGATCCTCCGAAAAAAATCTAAACTGGAACGTTTATAACAGTTACAGCTTATATCATGCTACTTTACATTATAATTCAATAAAATATACCTGTGCTGCCGTGATATTTTTTTCTCCGGAACACCAGGCAGGCGGACTACTATGTCTAAATAGTATAAGTAGAGAACTTTACTCACAACTCACAACTCACGACTCACAACTCAATGAAATTATTTTTTGCAAATCTTCTAAATAATTTACTTTTTACCTGTTATCAAGTATAATTTACTAAACAAATGAAGGACAAAAATATTCCTCGCGTCACGCGTCACAAACAGGGTGAATTATGGCAACCAATATAGGTCGTTATGAAATAATAGAAGAAATTGGCCGCGGTGGAATGGCAATAGTTTATAAAGGCAGGGATCCTATTCTGGAAAGAGACGTGGCAGTAAAAGTTCTTCCTCCGAAACTTGCCCGAAGTAAAGAAGCTGTCACGAGATTTCTTCAGGAAGCAAAACTTGCGTCCCGTCTTATACATCCCAATATAGTAAGTATTTATGACATAGGTGAAGAAAGCAGTGGTATTCCTTATATAGTAATGGAATATCTTGACGGAGAAACTACTTTATGGGACTATATGGAAAAAAAAGATAAACCTCTGGAGATAGAAGAAGGTATAACACTTATAACACCCGTATGTCAGGCTCTTGATTATGCCCACAGTCAGAATATTGTCCACAGAGATATAAAGCCTGAAAACATAATGATAACAAGATTAAATATAGTAAAGGTTATGGATTTTGGTCTTGCCTGTCTTGAAGGTGTTCATAATCTAACTATGGCAGGCGAAATATTCGGCACTCTAACCTATTTTTCTCCGGAACAGGCACAGGGACTTCATGCAGACAGGAGATCTGATATTTATTCAGTAGGTGTTATATTATATCAGATGCTCACCAGGAAATTACCTTTTGAAGCAACAAGTATTCCTGTATTAATCAAACAGCATATAGAATCACGTCCTCCAAGTCCGACACAGCATAATCAGGAAATACCAAAGAGGCTTGAAAAAGCCATATTAAAAGCCCTTGAAAAAAATCCTGACGACAGATTTCAAACAGCAGGAGAATTTCTGGATGAACTACTCGGGAGAGAGACGGCAGGATCAGAAAAAGGGCCTTATGCTTCTCAATGGGATGCTTTTGCCCAGTCGAAATTAAGGCAGGAACAGCAACTTCAGAAAAAAATGTCTGAGCATGAAATTCTTTTCGAAAAACATGACAGTAAATGGTGGTTTGAACAGGTAGAATTTGATGATGACGAAGAAGAAGTAAAAAGTGATGAAAAACTATGTCCGAAATGTAAATATGAAAATGCTGAAAAAGAAGAATACTGTCTTGCCTGCGGTGAAAAGTTGCCCGGTAGAAAAAAAGAGAAAAAATCAAAAAAACCTGAGGAAAAAAAACCTGTTAAAAAATCAGAAGAGAAAAAACCTGCTAAAAAGCCTGCGGAAGTGCCGTCTTATGCGTCTCCAGTAGTAACTGTTCCGAAACCGCCTCCTCCCAAATCTCCCCCGAAAGATGCAAATGCTTACTTAAAGAAAGGCCATGAATTACTGGAAGAGGGCAAAGTTGATCTGGCAATTACCGAGTATGAACAGGCTCTGGGAATAAATCCAAAATTAACGGAAGCCTATTTTAAACTGGCTCTTATTTATACAAGACAGGGGAAACTTGATAATGCCATCAAATATTACAATGATATTTTAAAGCATGATTACGGTAACAGATCTGCCCTGAGAGAACTGGGGGTTATTTACGCGACCCTGCAAAAGGTAGACATGGCTCTGGAAAAACTCGAACAGGCAATGGAAAAAGGTGTGCAGGATTTTGAGATGTTTTCTCTTATGGCAGATCTTTATGTGGAGAAGAAAGAATTTACCAAGGCCATACTCACATTAAAAAAAGCACAGGTAATGGAACCGGATAATATTCAGATCTGCCTGGATTTAGGGGATCTTTATGCAAAACAGGGTTATACGGGAGATGCAATAGGTCAGTATAACAGAATTATTCTAAAAAATCCTGAAGATTACAAAGCATGGAATGCTCTGGGTTTTCTTTACCTTCAAATGGAAAAAGATGACGATGCCATAAGATGTTTCGAAAAGAGTTTCGAATATGGAAGTGATGACGCGAAAGCCCACTGTGAACTCGGTTATCTTTATGGTAAAAATAAAAAATATAATTTTGCGGAAAAAGAATATGAAGAATCCATATTTCTAGATCCCAATAATGTAATTTCTCACTACAGACTTGCTTCTCTTTATTATTTACTGGAAAAATATGATTTTGCCCTTGAAGAATATAAAAGGGTTATACAACTGGACTGTAACCATGCAGAAGGTCATGGTAAACTGGGGTTAATTTATTATAAAAAAAACATGATAGATGCTGCCATATCCGAACTGGAAGCAGCTTTTTCCCTGAATTACAATGACTCTGACTGTCACAGTATACTGGGTCATTTATATGTAAAAAAGAACAGATTTGCCGACAGTATGAGACATTTTCAAGCAGCAGTTCTCACCGATCCCCTGAGCCCTAAAAAACGAAAAGATCTTGGAATGACCTATATATTTCTAAACCAGCATGGCCCTGCCATAGAAGAATTAAGAAAGGTAATAAGGCTGGGTATTGATGGTGCTGATATAAGAAGAGCCCTGGGGGTTGCCCTTGAAGCACAGGGAAATATAGGAGAAGCCATAAAAGAGCTGGGAAAAGCTATAGATATGGATCCCAATTCTGCCCTTAATTATAATCTGCGGGGAAAAGCCTATGCCCAGCAGGGTATGACCAATCTGGCCATAAGAGAATATGAAAAATCTATCAGTCTCGACCAGAACAACCAGCTTGCTTACAGTTATCTGGGTAAAGCCTATCTTCAGAAAGGTCTTTATCAGGAAGCTCTCGGATCTTTCGAAAAGGTCATTAATATTGCAAAACAGAGCGGAGCAAAAGATTCGGCTCTTCTTGCAGATACTTACTGTGATATGGGAACAATTTATATTAAATTAAAAAATGTAAATCATGCGTTTAAATATTTTGAAGAAGCTCTCAGGGCAGATCTTAAAATGGCCGAAGCAAACAGAGGTATAGGAGAATGTTATTTACTTATGGACAATCTGGACTATGCCACCAGATATCTTGAGAGAGCTGTAATGTATGATCCTAAAAATGGCCGGGGCTTTGCACTACTGGGACAGGTTTACGAAAAAGCAAAAAAACTTAATATGGCAATACAGGCCTATAAAAAAGCCATATTCCTTGCTCCTCAGGAAGGTGACTATTATTTCTTACTGGGCAGTCTCTATTTCAAATTCGGGAAACCGGATGTAGCACAGCAGGAATTGATAAAATCCCTTCGTTATAATAAAAACCAGCCTGAAGCAGAATGGTATCTGGGACAGATATATATGCTGGACGGTAAATATAAAGACGGAATAGAACATATTGAAACAGCTATAAATCTTAACAGAGATGAATTAAAATATTACAAATCTTTTCTGGAAGTCTGTTACAGAGGCGATGTAATGGAACATGCCCTGATAAAACTTGAAGATTATATCACAGGTACAGAAAATCCCGTTATAAAAACAGAACTTATGGAATATATGAAAAAATTAAAGAAAAAAGCAGAGGACAAGAAGAAAACAGGCATTTCCAGGGTATTATCGTCTCTTGGTTTTAAAGATAATAAGTGAGTAGTGAAAAGTGAAGCGTATTTATATTTTATAGTATTGTCTTTTACATTAAACTATAAATTTATGATAACTGCTAACCGGTCACTGGTAACTGATAACTGGTCACTAAAAAAAGGAGGTTTAATCTATGAAAAGATTTTTTTTATTCTTTCTAATTTTCTTTATATCCATGACTGTCATAATTCTGGGTTATAACTACAACAACCGCGGCGGAGGATTATTTAATAATCCCGTAGGTATAGAAGTAGTGGGGAGCGGCAATATATATGTTGTAGATTGCGGCAATGGCAGAATACAGAAATTCAGCGATACAGGTAATTTTATTATGCAGTGGGGTGAACAGGGCACAGGGGAAGGCTGTTTTGATAGACCATCCCATATTGCTGCCGATAAAAATAAAAATCTTTATGTTACGGATACAAACAATCACAGGATACAGAAATTCAAACATGATGGCACTTTTATGCTATCATGGGGCAAATCGGGGAAAAGTGCCGGGGATTTCAGGTTTCCACAGGGTATAGCTGTTGATAAAGAAGGGGAAGTAACGGTAGTAGATACGGAAAATAACAGGGTTCAGAAATTTAATTCCGAAGGAAAGCTTATAAGTGTATGGGGTGTAAAAGGGAGAGGAATAGGTCAATTTTCAGCACCCCGTGGTGTTACAGTAGATAAATACAGAAATATTTATGTATGTGACGCCGGAAACGGAAGGGTAGTAAAATTCAACAGTGAAGGTCAGCATCAGGCAAGCTGGGGCGGAGAAGGTTCTGATAAAAATCTCTTTTTATCACCTGTAGACATAGCTATAGATAGTAAAGGAAATGTTTTTGTTACTGATTTAGGCAAGTCGTGTGTAATAAAATTATCTCCTGAAGGGAAAAAAATATCCACATGGGGTACCTATGGAATTAATTCGGGAGAGCTTGCCGGCCCCAACGGCATAGCTATGGGAACTGACGAAAGATATGTTTATGTAGCTGACTCGGGTAATAACAGAATACAGAAATTTAATACAAAAGGTCGTTTTGTTATTCAATGGGGAAGTTTTGGCAAAGTATTTTAAAGGATCGTAATGCGTAATGCGTAATGCGTAATGCGTAAAGTTTGTTACTCGCATCACGCATCACGCATCACGCATCACGCATTATGAAATATATATTTTGTATAATTATAATAATCATAAGCCTCACCGGTAATTCTATGGCTGAAGTTCATCATGGCATCTCCTTTTACGATACATTTCCGGGTAAAATAGCCCTTACCTTCGATGATGGCCCTGATCCGAATATTACCCCTCACATCCTGGATATACTGAAAGAACATAATATAAAGGCAACATTTTTTGTAAAAGGTAAAAATGTAACTGAATATCCGGAGATTATAGAAAGAATCGTCAGAGAAGGTCATAGTATTGGGAATCACACATATAACCATATAAATATGAAGAAATCAACTCAGGATACAATATTAAAAGAGCTTGCCATGACAGAAAAAGCAGTAAACAATGCCCTGGGATATGACTATGACATTAAATACATTCGACCTCCATGGGGTGAATATAACGACTCTGCAGAACAACTTATTTACGCTTCAGGTAAAGAACTTATTCTCTGGCAGATAGATAGTGAAGACTGGCGAAGTAAGGGAAAATCCTGGATTATAGACAGATTTAATTATGAATCATTAAAAGGAGGTGTGGCAGCATTCCACGATACCTGTAGAGAAACACCGGAAGCGCTCAGGGATATAATCAAAGAAAATAAACTGAATTTTCTTACTGTTGATGAATTAATATCTGAAAAATATAGCAAAAAAAATACAAAATCCATTTATTTTAACCATAAGCCGGCAGAAAACAAAATTATATTAATAAATGATACAGGACTTATGTCACTCAGTTTTTTTTCTGAAGAAACAGGTATAAATTTTATCCATGACTATAACAAAAAAGAATTAATCTTTGCAGGCATTATTTACAGATATTCCGTTACAGGCAAAGAGGCTTTTATTCCACTGGAATATCTTATGAAAGATTTTTCCCTGAAAATGATAAGAAATGATAAAAATATAAATT